>CAZDRS010000037.1:0-16444 GCA_964507585.1 uncultured Dechloromonas sp. | reverse complement strand
GATGGCGACGCTGCCATCGAACACGGCCTTGTCGGACAGGAACAGGCGCTCGCGGTCATCCGGCGTAATCCAGGAGAGCACCTGGGCGCCCAGTTTGCTGACCACGGCGCTGGCACCTTTCGGCCCGTTCAGGCGCAGGGCGGCGATACCGTGGAATTCGATTTCTTCAATGGAGGGTTTCATGGGTATTCGGAACAACATAAAGATGGGGGCGAACGTGAAGCATCTCGACATGGTGGCCGAGCAGGGTCACACTACCGAAACAACGGTTATTTCCCGTATCGCTGTATTCGAAGGCAAAAATGCGCTGCCAGCGGAGTACGCCGTCATCGTCGCGAACCAGTTTCAGGGAGCGCCCGGCGACGGTTTCATCAAGAAACTGCAAGCCTTCCTCGGCACAGGCACGGCGTGCCGAGGCAACGCCAATCTCGCGCGCTTTCAGGCTATCCAGCCAGAACCACAGACCGCCGACCAAGACGCCAAGAAGCAATAATTCATACCAATTCATTACGTAAGTATACGAAAAGCGGAAATTCTCCACAGAAAATAAATCATTTTTATCTGATAATTGGCCGGTCGAATTTTATCCACGCGCCATGGACTCGCCGCTGCAAATATTCCGTGAACTGCTTCCGTTTGGCCCGAGCAGCGCCGAACAGAAGAGCGTTGCAGCCGTTCGCGGCCTGCTCGACACGGTAGCCGGCCTGTCGCCGCAGGAAACGGTGGCCAAGCTGGCTTCCTGCGTATTGCCGACGGTCAGCCAACAGCCCAACCTGCACATGCGCTTCAAGTTACTGGAAGACATCCGGCACGAAACCGAGCATACCCTGCCGGCGCTGGAAAAGGATGTCAGCCAGGCCGTCCTGCCCCTGCCCTACGAAGTGACGACGGCGGCGCTGCATGCCGACAACCTGCTCAAGGGGCTGTCCATCGCCTATTCCGGCATCGCCCGGGGCATCAACAAGAGCCAGCTCGAAAGTGGCATGAGCCACCTCTTTCACCGCAGCATTCAGCGCGCGATGGCCATGATCGCCCGCCGCCAGCTGCTGGCCTACCGCGCCTATGCGGCCCCCTCCGCCACATCCTGGCAAAACCTGCACGATCTCTACCAGCTCGTGCGCGGCCCGCTGTCCACGCCGCTCAATGGCGAAACGGCCCCCATCGAGCACGAGTATGTCGGTGCCCTGCTCTTTGCCTACCTGGAACCAAGCAAGCTGCCGCGTTCCGAACTCGAACTGATCAACACGTGTTCGCGCCAACTGGCGGCCTACGCCGTCATCGGCGATGTCCTCGCCGATCCCGGCGCGGTCAAGCACCCCGACTCCTGCTTCCTGGTTCGCCCTGACGAAGGCTCGCCGGGCTATCCGCTGTCGCGCCTGCCGGCCAGCATCTCGACCTTCGGCGGACTGCTGGTCGATTGCTCGCAAGTGCTTGCCGCCCTCGACCGCAACCTGACACGGCGTCCCGGCAAGGCGGTGGAACCCGACCTGAACGCCCCGCCGTCCATGCTGCAATCGCTGCGGGTGGCCATCGGTGGCAAGAGTTCGCGGCGCTTCAGCCGCACCCACTTCCGCCCGCGCGGCGATCTGGTTGCCGGCCTTTCTTCGGTCATCAGCTTCATCGACGGCAATGCCTTCTCGCGGCGTTCGGTCGATGCTTCCAGCCGCTACGAGGGGCGCGATTTCACGTCCAGCGAATGGGCGCTGGTCGATGAAAGCCCGGATGGCTTCCGCCTGCGCTTCATCAAGGGCGAGAAGAAAACGCTCGGTGCCGGCGATATCGTCGCACTGCAGCCGCGCGAGTCGAGCAAGATCCACGTTTGCCTGGTGCGCCGTATTTCGTCCTCGCAGGTACGCCTGGAAATCGGCCTGCAGTTGATGTCGCCGCAAGTCAGCATTGTCGACGTGCTGGGTGCCGACGCCCAGGAAAGCCGCGCCGTCTTCCTGCACAGCCTGCCGGCCTATGGCAAGTTCGCCGGCCTGATCATCCCGCCCGGGCTCTACCGGGCCGGCGAGCGTGTCGTCATCCAGTTGCCGGGACGTGCGCTGCATCGCCTGCTCGGCAATTGCCTGGAAGCCAACGACGGGCTGGCGTTCTACACCCTCGAGCAACTGCCGGACTAAATCCGCTTGCCGGCTGGACTCGCTACACTGCACAATCCGCGCCCAGCCTTGCCCGCCGCAAAGCCCCCACCCACCGAACCCGACGCCCCCGATGCTCAGCTACCGCCACGCCTATCACGCCGGCAACCACGCCGATGTGCTGAAACACCTGATCCTGATCCAGATTGCCGAATACATGGGCGAAAAGCCGGCGCCATTCTGGATCGTCGACACCCATGCCGGCGCCGGTTGCTACGCACTGGAGTCGGCCCACGCCACCAAGCTGGGCGAATACAAGGATGGCATCGGCCGCCTGTGGAATGCCAAGGGCCTGCCGCCGGCGGTGACCGATTACGTTGATCTGGTGCGCCAACTCAACCCGGACGGTCAGCTCAGGCATTACCCGGGCTCCCCCTGGCTGTCGCGCCAGTTGTTGCGCGATGGCGACCGCTTGCGGGTTTTCGAAATGCACAGCACCGACATCAAGCTGCTGCAGGAATGCTTCAAGGGTGCCGGCCGGGCCGTCACCGTTTCCGAAGGCGATGGCTTTGCCGGCCTGAAGGCCCTGCTGCCGCCGCCGACCCGGCGCGGCCTGGTGCTGATCGACCCGTCCTACGAAACCAAGGGCGACTACGCGGCAGTCATCAAGGCGCTGCAGGAGTCGCTGAAGCGCTTTGCCACCGGCACTTACGCAGTGTGGTACCCGATGCTGGCCAAGCTCGAATCGTGCCAGTTGCCGGGCCGCCTGAAGGCACTGGGCGTCAAGAACTGGCTGCATGCGACGCTGGAAGTGAAGGCGCCGGCCAGCGACGGTTTCGGCATGAACGGCAGCGGCATGTTCATCATCAACCCGCCGTGGACGCTGGAAAAGAAGCTGCACGAAACCCTGCCCCGCCTGACCGAACTGCTGGCCCAGGGCGAAGGCGCGCAATTCACGCTGGAGAGCGAGTCGGTCTGACCACGCCAAGGCAACGCCCCGTCGTTCCCACTCAGGCAGAAACCGAGTTCGTTAATTTTCTGGATTCCCGCCTGCGCGGGAATGACAAATCAATCAACTGAACTCGGTGTATTTGGCCCGCGAGCCGTAGGCCTTGTCCACCGGGTATTTGCTCTCGTTCTTCGCCAACTTGGCCCAGGCGGCAGCGGGCAGATCGATGCCCGCCTTGTCGGCCACCAGCAGCAAGAGCAGCAGGATATCGGCGCATTCGTCGCGCAACGCCTCGGCAGCCTTGGGATCGGCCGGCAGGGCATCGACCTCGGCATCGCTCTTCCATTGCGTCAGCTCCAGCAACTCGGCCGCTTCCAGGTTGAGCGACACGATCAGATTGCGTAGCGAGTGAAACTGGCGCCAGTCGCGCGCATCGCGGAAAGCCTGCACGGCGGCGGTGAGAGCCGAAATATCGCTCATTTCGCGGTTCCTTTCTGTGAAGCGGCGATGATGCCAGCCGACGATGGCGGCGGCAACGCCAGTAGAATGGCGCCATCGTCGCCCACCATGTTCCTATGAGACTTCCTTCCCTGAACGCGCAAATCCTGATCGGCTGCCTGCTCGGCCTGGCTGGCGGCAGCTGGCTGTCGGCCCAGGGTGCGGCGCCGGTGGTCGGCGAAGTGCTGTACGCAACCAAGCTGGTCGGCAACCTGTTCCTTGACCTGTTGCGCATGGTGCTGGTGCCGCTGGTCTTCGCCTCCATCGTCACCGGTGTGGCCAACCTGCGTGCTCACGACCAGATGCACCGGGTTTGGACGACGACACTGGCCTTCTTTGCGCTGACCATGGGCATCGCCATCGTCATCGGCTTTGGTGCTGCCCATCTGTTCCGCCCTGGCGAGGGGCTGCACCTGGAAATGTTCGCCGAGGCCACCCGCAACTACCAGGCCAGGCAGATGCCGCTGCCCGACTATATCGCGCAATTCATGCGCGGCCTGTTCCAGAATCCGTTCAAGGCACTGGCTCAGGGTGACATCCTCGCCATCGTGATAATCGCCCTCTTCCTTGGCATCGCCCTGGTCATCGGCGGCGAACGCTATCGCAACATCCGCAACCTGATGACGGAATTGCAGGAACTCTGCCTGATGGTCGTCGGCTGGATCATGCGCCTGGCTCCACTCGGCCTGGCCGCCCTGCTGCTGCAACTGGTGGCCACGCAAAACAGTGCCCTGCTCGCCAGCCTCGGCCACTTCATTGCAGTCATTATCGGTTCGACGCTGTTCCACGGCGTGATCGTGCTGCCGGCCATCCTCTGGCTGGCAACCGGCGTATCGCCCTACCGATTTTTCAAAGGAGCCCGCGAAGCACTGGTCACGGCCTTCGTCACCAGCTCCAGCGCCGCCACCCTGCCGATCACCTTGCGCTGTACCGAGCAGCACCTGCACGTGCGAAAGGATATCGCCAGTTTCGTCGTACCGCTCGGCGCAACGGTCAATATGGATGGAACAGCGCTTTACGAAGCGGCAGCGGCCCTCTTTGTCGCCCGCCTGGCCGGCATCGAGCTCGACATTGCCCAGCAGATGGTGGTTTTCTTCGTTGCCATGCTCGGTGCCATCGGTGCGCCGGGCATCCCGAGCGTCGGCATGCTGTCCATGGTGCTGGTGCTGGAATCGGTGGGATTGCCGACTGAAGCTATCGCCATTCTGCTGCCGATCGACCGTCTGCTCGACACGGTACGCACCGCCGTCAACGTCGAGGGAGACATGGTCGGCAGCCTGATCGTACAAAAGCTGGCCGACCGCCCCCGGGCAAGCTGATCGTCAACGGAAGGCGGGCACCTCGATCCCCTTGCGGTGCAGCCAGGCTGTATCCAGTTCCCAGCGTACCTGCTCGATGCCGGGCTGGGCAAGGACAATGTCCCTGGCCTCGTCCTGCACCTGCCCGAGCAAATGCTCGACGGCAATAAAGGCGGGGTTATTGGCATCCTTGACGTTGATGTCCGGATACAGCACGCCAAGCATACGGAAGGCCGGCGCATCGAAATTGCGCGGCGTGGACATCACGGCTGTCGAGCCCTCGACCCGCAACACCTTGAACGGGTAGGGATAATCTTTCAGCTTCTGGCTGGCCTCTGTCTCGATGGCCCGGTTCAGTTCGCGCGTCCGCGAATCCGGACGCTGGATCACCCAATCGAGCGCGGCCAGCAGGCCAACGACAACCAATATCCATTGCCATAATTTGATGGCGCGAAAGTTCATGCCTACTCCTTGAATGTGCCCCGCAGGCAGCGCTCAGCGTAACATGTGCGGGTTTGTTTGCGGTCGCCCGGCAAGGTGGCCGGCCATGAAGCCCAAAGGAGAAAACGATGCCCCTGTTCAAACTCGGCACCAAGACCCCGCAGATCGGCGAGAACGCCTGGGTTGCCCCCAACGCCACGGTGATCGGCGACGTGCGCCTCGGCAAGAATGCCTCGATCTGGTGGAACGCCACCTTGCGCGGCGACAACGATCCGATCCACATCGGCGACAACACCAATATCCAGGACGGCTCGGTGCTGCATACCGACGAAGGCGTGCCGATGCAGATCGGCAACGACGTCACGGTGGGCCACCTGGTCATGCTGCATGGCTGCACGGTGGGCGATGGCAGCCTGATCGGCATCGGCTCCGTGATCCTCAACCGCGCGGTGATCGGCAAGGGCTGCATCGTCGGCGCCAACACGCTGATCCCGGAAGGCAAGGTCTTTCCGGATCGTTCGCTGATCGTCGGTTCACCGGGCAAGGTGGTGCGCGAATTGAGCGACGAGGACGTGGCGCGCCTGAAGAAGTCGGCCGAACACTATGTCGACAACGCCCAGCGCTATCAACAGCACCTCGAAGCGCTTGCCTGAGCGCAGGGTTGAGATCATCCGGCCCTTATCGGGAGGGTGCCGTCTTGCTATGATGAGCAAAAAACAATAGCAATTTCGGCAAGGCTACCGAGGCGCAAGTCATCGGCTCCGGTTGTCTTGTAAAAACTTCAGCGATATCCCGTCTGGGCCATCTGTTGAGGGAGAGAGACAAACCATGCCACATCCGCACTCCTGCATTCCCGGGCGGGCCGGTTGCGCCGCCCGCCGGCACGGCACATTGGATTCTTGCGTAGGCCGATGACCCGCCGGAAGATTTCCATCGCCACGATGGTGATCGCCATCATCGTCGTCACCACATCCGGCATGCTGCTGGCCGTCGGCACGTTTGCCTATCGCTATTACAGCGACAGCAAATGGGCCGACTTCCGCCAGACACTGGAATTGGCGGCCGACCAGATTTCCATTGCGCTCGCTCCGGCGGCATGGAATCTCGAATATCCCCAGGTCAGCAAACTGATGGAAAGCCGGATGCAGGATCCGCACTTCAAGGCGGTGACCGTCGATCTGGACACCAAGCAATTCGTCATCTTGCGCGATGCCACGGGCGCTGTCGTCAGCCAGACCTCGCCGCCGGACGACAGCAGCCTGATCACCATACAGCGGCCGATCGTTTATGCCGACCAGAACATCGGCACGGTTCTCCTGCACGCTTCGTCGCAATTGCTCGAAGCAGAATTGCGCAAGGCCCTCGCCTTCTTTTCGCTGACCATCCTGTTCCTCGACGTCATTCTCACGCTGGGGCTCTACTTCTCGCTACAGCGCCTGATCCTTCGCCCTCTGCGCCTGGTTGAACGCTATGCCGACGAGGTCGCCAGCGGAAGGAAGCCGAACGAGAATTTCGGCAAACTCAGTTTTGTCGGTGAACTCGACCATCTGACGCGTTCGATCGAAGCCATGCTAAGCCAGCTTTCGTTGCGCAATATCGAATTGCAGAAATCGTCGGAACGCTTTCAGACGGTCATCAAGCAGCTCCCGGTTCCCATCGTTTTGTATGACAACGCCGGCAACACACTTTTCCTGAACGAGCGCTTTCTTGCCACCTTCGGGTACACGCTCGCCGATATTCCGCAGGTCGACACCTGGATGAGCAAGGCCCACCCCGATCCGGCCTATCGGCAAGAGGCCATGGATACCTGGAACACGGAGGTCGACGCAGCGCGGCATTCCGGAAACCCGATCACCCCGCGCATTTACCATGTCACCTGCCGGGATGGCTCGACCAAGATCGTCGAGATTGGTGGCATCCTGTCGGAGAACGTCAACATTGCCGTCCTGAACGACATCACCGACCGGACGCTTGCCGAGCAGGAACTCAGCCGCCATCGGGAGCATCTCGAAGAACTGGTCACGCTGCGAACGACCGAACTGGCCAAAACCTACCAGCGACTGGAAGAAACCCAGTTCGCCATGGATCATGCGGGAATCGGCATTGCCTGGATCGACCCGGTCGACGGCCATTTCATCTATGTGAACAACCGAGCCTGCGAGCTGTTCGGGCGGTCGAGTGAAGCACTGCAAGCGATGCATGTCGTCGAGGTGGCCCAGGAATTCACCCGTGAGCGCTCCCGAAAGCTGGCACTCAGCCTGATCGAACGCGGCTATACCCGCATCGAATTCGACCTCGACCGGCCCGATGGCAGCCATCTTCCCGTGGAAGCCTCGCTCTACCTGCAACCCTCCAGCGACGAACGGGCCGGGCACTACATCGCCTTCCTGACCGACATCACGCAACGCAAGGAAGCCGAGCGGGCGCTGATTGCGGCCAAGCTGGCTGCCGAAACGGCGGCCCATGCGCGCAGCGAATTCCTGGCCAACATGAGCCACGAAATACGCACGCCGATGAACGCCATCATCGGCATGTCACAACTCGCGCTCAATACCGAACTGGACAAGCGGCAACGCAATTTCATCGAGAAGGTCAATCTTTCGGCTGTCTCGCTGCTGGGCATCCTCAACGACATCCTGGATTTCTCGAAAGTGGAGGCGGGGCGCCTGGAAATCGAACATCTCGCTTTTCCGCTGGAACGCGTCTTTGAAAATCTGGTCAATCTTATATCCCTGCGCGCCGAGGAAAAAGGCATTGAACTGCTATTCGACATCTCTCCGGACACACCGCTTCAACTCGTTGGCGACCCCATGCGCCTCGGCCAGATATTGATCAACCTGACAGGAAATGCCGTCAAGTTCACCGAAGTGGGCACCGTGATCGTCCGCTGCCGGGTTGCTGAACGCGACAACAATACGGTTCGCCTGGAGTTCGCCATCTGCGACACCGGCATCGGCATGAGCGAGGAGCAGGTGGCCGGTTTGTTCTCCCCCTTCAAGCAGGGCGACAATTCGATATCGCGGCGCTACGGGGGAACCGGCCTCGGCCTGGCCATTTGCAAGCGGCTGTCGGAACTGATGGATGGCGATATCCGCGTGGAAAGCCGCCCGACCCAAGGCAGCACGTTTACACTGACCGTTCCGTTCGAGTTGCCGGCCGCCGACGAAAGGAAGGATCTGCTGCTTCCGGAAAGCCTGCACGGAGAGCGCGTCCTGGTCGTGGACGACAATCCGGAAGCCCTGACCATCCTGTGCAAGCTGATGAATCAGTTTGGCATGTCAGTCGACAGCGCCACCTCGGCGCAGGAGGCGCTCAGCATGATGATGCGCCCGGATGGACACTATCGCTTGCTGCTCTGCGACTGGAAAATGCCGGGCATGGACGGGATCGAACTGATCCGAACCCTGACCATGACACCCGGCGTCAATCTGCCGGCATCGATCATCATGGTCAGCGCCTATGGCGCCGACGAACTTCGCCGCAAAACGGCAAACCTTCCGCTTGCCGGCATCCTGACCAAACCGGTCAGCCCCTCGGCCCTGCTCGATACCCTGCTCGACGCCACAGGCCATGGCCCAACCAAGGGATCGGTACAAGGCCCTGCGCAGGCCCTTGCCGGCAAACGGCTGGCAGAGGCCCGCATCCTGCTCGTCGAAGACAATGCGGTCAATCAGGAATTGGCTCAGGAAATCCTGCAAACCGCAGGCGCCGTGGTAACGGTTGCCAACAACGGCAGGGAAGCGCTCGAAATATTGGAGAAACGGGATTTCGATTGTGTCCTGATGGATGTGCAAATGCCGGTCATGGATGGCCTGGAGGCAACGCGTGCCATTCGTGCCCAGCCCCGCTGGCACGCCCTGCCGATCATCGCCATGACCGCGGGAGCCATGAGCAGCGAGCGCGAGCAGACTGCCGAAGCCGGCATGAACGGCCACATTACCAAGCCGATCAATACGGAGGAGTTGTTCTCCAGCATTGCGCACCACCTGAAACGCGAGGAAGCGCCCAGCCCCAGCCAACCCGTTCCGAGCCCATCGGCCGATACGGCAGCAACGCTGCTCGACGTTGCCAAGGGCCTGAGCGTTCTCGGCGGCGATCGCAAGTCGTATCACCGTATCCTCAAAATCTTCCTGAACAGCGGGGCCGCGACGGTTGAGAAACTGAATCAGGCTGTCGGCAGCGGCGATCGTGCTGCCATGCTGGCCGCCTCGCATGCCCTCAAGGGCGCCTGCAGCAGCATCGGCGCCGGCAAATTGCAGATGCTCGCCAAGAATATCGAGGAAGCGCTGCGCCAGAATGCCGACGAAGCGACCATCGGCACCTGGGCGCAACAACTCCCCGAAACCTGGGAACTCACCCGAATCGCCTGCCAACGGCAGCTGGCGGCCAACGACGGAGCAGCGTGGCACAAGGACTCGCCCGCTTACCAACAGCCAGCCCTGCTGGCTTTGCTGGAAAAACTGCGTACCCAGTTGCTCGCCGACGACACCGATGCCCTGGAAACCATCGACCTGATTCTGGAAAACCCGATGCCCGATGCCATGCGCAGCTACCTGAACGAGTTGGCTCGCTACGTCACTCGCTACCAGTTCGACACGGCTTTGCATCATCTCGACCAAATCCTCGATGACCGCCAGCCGCCCCCACCTCAACAGGATAAATGATGGAAAACGCACCTGACAGCCACCTCCCGATGGTACTGGTGGTTGACGACATGCCGACCAACATCGAGGTTCTGCGCGGTATTTTGCGTAGCGAATATCGCATCATGGCTGCCCTCAATGGCGAACGGGCGCTTGAAATTGCCAGCCGCGAACCTCGCCCCGCCATCATCCTGCTCGACGTGATGATGCCCGGCATGGATGGATACGAAGTCTGCCGGCGCCTGAAAGCCGATCCCGACACCCGGAATATCCCGGTCATCTTCGTCACGGCACGCGACGACGATATCGATGAGGAACAGGGTTTCGATGTCGGGGCCGTCGACTACATCGCCAAGCCTGTCCGCCACCGGGTCGTACTCTCCCGGGTTCGCGCTCACCTGGCCGTTGCCGAGCGGGAGTCACGCCTGGAATCGATGGTCAAGGAACGCACCTGGCAGCTTGAAGCGACCCGCCGCAAGTTGATCCAGGATCTCGGTCATGCAGCCGAATTCAAGGACAACGAAACCGGCATGCACGTCATCCGGATGAGCTACTACGCCCAGCGCCTCTCGCAAGCCATGGGGCGGGACGAGGCCTGGACGGAACTGCTGTTCAATGCTTCTCCCATGCACGACATCGGCAAAATCGGCATCCCGGATCGCATCCTGTGCAAACCCGGCAAGCTGGATCCGGATGAATGGGCGGTCATGCAGACGCATACCACCATCGGCGCCCGGATCATCGGCGATCCGGACGGTTCCGAATTGCTGGCCATGGCCGTCACGGTCGCGCTCACCCACCACGAACGCTGGGATGGCACGGGCTACCCCAAGGGCCTGTCCGGCGAAGCCATTCCGCTGGAAGGGCGCATCGTTGCCCTGGCCGATGTCTTCGATGCCCTGACCTCGGAGCGCCCGTACAAAAAAGCATGGTCGATCGAAGACGCCTCCGCCTACTTGCGTCGCGAATCGGGCAAACACTTCGACCCGACCGTCGTTGACTGCTTCTTCCAGATAGTTCCCGACATCCTGCGCATCAAGGATACCTATCTCGACTAGGCGCCGCCTACTCCTTGGCGCCTTTCAAATAGCCGGAAGCAATCATCTGCTGCAGCACCCACGCCTGGGCATTCTGCAAGGCCTGATCGACGGTGTTTCGTCCACTCAGGATGAGTGAAATCTCACTGCCGACATGATGGCCAATGGCCGGAAACTCCGGAATGCCAACAAACTGGATTCCCGTGTAAGGCCGCGGAGGCGTCGGGGGCACCTTGGCATTTCTCAGGGCATCGCGGACGTACGGAGAAAATGGGGCAACCGCCTGATAGTCAGGCTGCGCGTAGGTCGACAAGCGGGTTCCCGGCGGCACCGCCACCCACCCCTCGCGGCGCGCCACCGCACGGATATAGGCCTTCGAGGTCGCCCACTCGATAAAACGTCGCGCCGCCACCTTCTGATCGGCCGATTCGGGAATAGCCAGGGCCCACACCCATAGCCAGTTGGCACCCTCCTCGGCAATTTGCCCGGGTGATGCGGCAAAGCCCAGTTTATCGGCCACCTTTGAATTTTTCGCATTGAACAACAGGCCAGCGGCAACCGTTGCATCAACCCAGATGGCGCAATGCCCCTCGGCAAACAGCTTCAGATTCTCGTTGAAACTGTTGCCGATACTGTCAGGGGGGCCAAAACGCTTGAGCAGATCGACATAAACCTGAAGGGCCTGACGCCACGGCGGCGTATCTATTTCCGGATACCATCGCTCGGAAAACCAGCGCCCGCCATAGGCGTTAACCATGGTCGACAGCAAGGCCATGTTATCGCCCCACCCGGCCCTGCCACGCAGGCAAATGCCATAAACCCCGTCCCGAGGGGCATGTACGGCCTCGGCCAGCCGCCGGATATCCTCCCAGCTCGGCCGCTCCGGCATGACGACTCCGGCCTTTCTGAAAAGATCGGCACGGAAATAGGTCATCGAGCTCTCGGCATAAAAAGGCAAGGCGTAAAGCCGGCCCTGATAGCTCAGCGTGTCGCGCACCGTCGGCAACAGGTCGCCCACATCGTAGGCCGACGACAAATCTTCGAGCGGCATTATCCAGCCCCGCGCCGCCCACAACGGTGCTTCATAGGAGCCTATCGTCATCACGTCGAACTGGCCGTCGCCCAACGCAAGATCGGTCATCAGCCGAACCCGCAGGCTGTTCTCGTCGATAATCCGCCATTCGAGTCGAATTCCCGGATTGCTCCGCTCGAACTCCCCGGCCAGCGACTTCATCACCAGCATGTCCGGGTTGTTGACGGTCGCGATGCTCACGACCTGCCGGCCATCCGCCGAATCACCGCCCTTGGCCCGCAGGCCGTGGCGCAGCAACAGCGCCTCGATCTTCCCGCTGCGCTGGAGCATGGCCAGTCCGCGATTGAAATCGGCAACCAATTTATCGCCGCCCGCTGCCTTGCGCGAGAAGGCAACATGGAAATCCCGCTGCAGCAGTGGCGGATTGAGAAATTCAAAACGACCGATCAAATGGGGCCGCTGCAAAGCCATCAGATCGCCGGCCACGTACTTGTCCACCAAAGCCAGGTCGATACGCCCCAAGGCAAGCTTGTCCAGATTCTGCAAGTCGCTCGCCACGTACTCTTTACGAAGAAAATCGGCCCGATCGAACTCGGCAGCCAGGCTTGCTCCGCGAACCGCACCAAAGCGGTATTTCTGGAGAGAACGCAGGGTTTCGAGCGGATGCTTTGCGGCATCGTCCGGGTATGCCAGCTTCAGGCTACGCTGCTTGAGCAGCCCCAACTGAGCCCCGGGGAATGGCGACGAGAGCCGGAAATCGTCGTCCATGGCGGCATCCGCCGTTGCCGGCAAAAAGCCGCTGACCTGGCCGTTTGCCGCCAGGCTGCGTGCCCTTGCCGCCGGATAGAAACGAATATCGACGGCATAGCCGACCTGTTGCAGGGCAGCCCGAACCAATTCGGCCACATACCCCTGCCCCGGAATTTCCTGCCCGATATACGGAGGCTGTTCGTGGGCGGCAAAATACACGACCGGCCCGGCCTGCACCCCCGTGGCGGCCAGCAGCAAAGCAAAAACCAGCCCGTAGCCCCCAACGAGCAAGCCAGGCCGATCAGCCCTCCGGCTGGTACTTGGCAACTTGAAAGGAAGCATACCCACTGGTTTCTCCTCGACGCGCCTATCGGCTAAATAGGCGACAATCCCGTGCTTTGAGCTATTCTAAAGCTAACAGGACAAAGGCTGTACGGCGGGATGGAGGGCAATCGATTGAAAATCCGGACTTACCTGTTGCAGATGCTGCTGGCCGCCAGCAGCTTGTTGCTCCCAGCCCCATCCCAGGCCGATGAGGTCATGCGCTTCATTCATTCGCCGCCGGAAACCAAGGCGGATCAGCGCCATGCTTACTACTGGGAATTGCTGGCTGCCGCACTGGAAAGCAACAAGAAAAAATATGGCCCGTATGAAATCGTGGCCTATGAAACGCCCATGAATTTCTCGCGTGCCGTATCGGAGGTGGAGGCAGGAGAAAAGGGCCGTATCAATATCGTGGCCCGGGCAACCAACCTCGAACTGGAGTCGCGCCTGCGCCCCATTCGTTTGCCATTGGACAAGGGGCTGCTCGGCTACCGCCTGTTCCTGATCATGCCCGAAATGCAGGAGCGGCTGGATAAGGTCACCACGCTGAACGAACTACGGCAGTTCTCCATCGGCCAAGGCGCGCCATGGACTGACGTCAAGATTCTGGAAGCCAACCAGTTCAAGCTGGTGCTGGCCAACGACTACGACGGCCTGTTCAAGATGCTGGGCGCCCGGCGCTTCGACCTTTTCTCGCGGGGCGTCAATGAAATCCATACGGAATGGATGGCCCAGAAAAACAGCATTCCAGGCATCACCATCGAACGCGGCCTGATTCTTCACTACCCGATGCCCCGCTATTTTTTCGTTCCCAACAACGAACAAGGCGCCAGGATGGCCGAACGCATCGAGGATGGTCTGCGCCGTCTGGCTCAATCCGGCGAATTCGAGCGGCGCTACCAGGTTTACAAACGACAGGTACTGGCCGACATCAATCTCTCAGGCCGCCGCGTGTTGCGCTTGAGCAACCCGCAACTCTCCCCGCTCGCACCAACAGGCGAAAAATTCTGGTGGGATGATCTGTCCGTCGAACTCGCAGGTCGCAAATAGACCCATGCAATGAAAAACGGCCGGTGCGCACACCGGCCGTCGCGTCGATACCTTCTGCCAAGTCAGACCGAACTGGCCAGGTTGGTCAGCGTAATGTTGGAACGCAGCGTTTCCATGACCTTCTGTATGCCGATCCGCGCCTTGGTGTTGATCAGCAGCGGCGCCCGCAGGCTCGGCGTGATCTGCGCCTTGCCGCCCTCTTCCTGCTTGAACAGCATCTGCATGACCAGCACGTCACCCGGCGCCGGCGCTTGCAACAGGGCCGTTTCGGTGT
Source organism: uncultured Dechloromonas sp. (assembly GCA_964507585.1). Lineage (GTDB taxonomy): Bacteria > Pseudomonadota > Gammaproteobacteria > Burkholderiales > Rhodocyclaceae > Azonexus. The sequence continues at coordinate 2,066 of CAZDRS010000037.1, read as the reverse complement.
CGCTCAGGTTGAGCTCGTAGTTGAAGCCCAGGGTTACCGGATCGACAATCTGGAAAGCCAGGTTTGGGTCATCCAGCGATTGCAGCGTGTAGCTGGCCGGTTGCACCGAACCATCCTCGTGCACCAGCATGAAGCGCTTGCTCTGCTCAAAACCGACCAGGCCGTTCGGGAATTCGATAATTTTCGCGGGATCGACCTCAACGGTGCCGAACAAATAGGTTTCTACCTTCATATCCCCTCTCCTCCATTCGATTGGAATTACGTCGCCGCCCATCCTACACCAAGCGCCGGCGGTTGTATTTTCCAGGCGGATTGCGCATAGTTCACCCCCCATTTTTGCTGCACTGCCGCACCCATGCTCGCTCCCATCGAACACCGCATCGCCCTTGAACTCAACGTCCGCCCGGCCCAGGTCAACGCTGCCATCGCCCTGCTCGACGAAGGGGCAACCGTGCCCTTCATCGCCCGCTATCGCAAGGAAGTGACCGGCGGCCTGGACGATACGCAACTGCGCACGCTGGAGGAGCGACTCGGCTACCTGCGCGAACTGGAAGAGCGCCGCGCCGCGATCCTGGCCAGCATCGACGAACAGGGCAAGCTGACGCCGGAACTGAAGGCCGAGATCGACGATGCCGAAACGAAGCAACGTCTCGAGGATCTCTACCTGCCCTACAAGCAGAAACGCCGCACCAAGGCGCAGATCGCCCGCGAAGCCGGCATCGAGCCGCTGGCCTTGGCGCTGTTGGAAAACCCCGAACTGACGCCGGACGAAGAAGCCGAGCAATACCTCAATGCCGAAGCCGGCTTCGCCGACACCAAGGCCGTGCTCGACGGTGCCCGCCAGATCCTGATGGAAAAGTTCGCCGAGGACGCCGACCTGCTGGCCCAACTGCGCGACTACCTCAAGGAGCACGGCCAGGTTCGTTCGCTGGTGGTCGAAGGCAAGGAGGCCGAAGGCGCCAAGTTCCGCGACTGGTTCGACTTCGCCGAAGCGATTGCCGACATGCCGTCGCACCGCGCGCTGGCCCTGCTGCGCGGCCGCAACGAAGGCGTGCTGGGCGTCACGCTGGTGCTCGATTCGGAACTCGATGCCGAAAACATCAAGCCCGGCCCCAACCCCTGCGAGCAGCGCATCGCCAGCAAGTTCGGCATCAAGGCCCAGGGCCGCCCGGCCGACAAATGGCTGCAGGACACCGTGCGCTGGACGTGGAAGGTCAAGGTCTACACCCACCTCGAACTCGAACTGATGAACGAGTTGCGCGAGCGGGCCGAGGAAGAAGCCATCCGCATCTTCGGCAAGAACCTGAAAGACCTGCTGCTGGCCGCCCCGGCCGGCCAGCACGTGACCATGGGCATCGACCCCGGCATCCGCACCGGCTGCAAGATCGCCGTCGTCGACGCCACCGGCAAGCTGCTCGACACCGCCACCATCTACCCGCACGAGCCGCGCAACGACTGGGGCGGCTCGATTTCCACCATCGCCCGCCTGGCCTCGACGCACGGCGTGTCGCTGGTCGCCATCGGCAACGGCACGGCCAGCCGCGAAACCGACAAGCTGGTGCAGGACGTGATGAAGAAGTACCCGGAAGCCCGCCTGCAGAAGATCGTCGTCTCCGAAGCCGGCGCCTCGGTCTATTCCGCCTCCGAACTCGCCGCCCGGGAATTTCCCGACCTCGACGTTTCCATTCGCGGTGCCGTCTCCATCGCCCGCCGCCTGCAAGATCCGCTGGCCGAACTGGTCAAGATCGAACCGAAATCGATCGGCGTCGGCCAGTACCAGCACGACGTGTCGCAAACCAAGCTGGCTCGCTCGCTGGATGCCGTGGTCGAGGATTGCGTGAACGCCGTCGGCGTCGATGTGAATACCGCCTCGGTACCGCTGCTCACCCGGATTTCCGGCCTCAACGCCGGCCTGGCTGCCAACATCGTCGGTTACCGCGACGCTCACGGCGCCTTCCGCAGCCGCGACGACCTCAAGAAGGTGCCGCGCCTCGGTGACAAGACTTTCGAACAGGCCGCCGGCTTCCTGCGCGTGCCGAACGGCGACAACCCGCTCGACGCCTCGT
>CAZDRS010000036.1:0-16717 GCA_964507585.1 uncultured Dechloromonas sp. | reverse complement strand
GTGCCGGCGAAATGCTCGATTGGGAGGCCCCGACCGGCGGCTACCTGCTCACCGCTTGCCTGGCCAGCGGCCGGATAGCCGGCGAGGGCATGCGTCGCTGGTTGGCTGTCTAGCCCGGCAGACCGCCAACCTGGTCGAGGAAGTGCAGCGCATTTTCGAATTCGAAGGATGAAACGAGGTCTTCGAATTCGGCAAAGCGTGGGCCAAGGAACTGCTTGAGGGTCTCGGATTGCTGGCGGACACGCTCCTGGACGCTCATTTCGCCTTGTTCGAGTTCGCGCCGGATTTCCTGCAGCAGGGCGCGTGTCGTCGCGCTATCGACCCTCGATCCGGGTGGTGGGCTGGTTTCCTGCAGGATCGCCAGTTGGCTGTGCAGGGCGTGGTAGGCCTCTTCGGTGCGGTCGATCAGCGGTTGCAGGCTATCGGTGCTGGCGCCGTCGCGGATGGCCAGTTCGAGTACGACGGCGGCCTGGTTGATTTGTGTCGCACCCAGGGTGGCGGATACCCCTTTCAGCGAATGGGCGATGCGACGGGCTTCTTCGCGGTTTTCCCCGGCCAGGTGGCGGCGGATGGCGATGAAGTCGCCGTCATGCGTTTCGGCAAACTTGCCAAGCAGGCGGAGGTAGGTTTCGATCTTGCCGCGTACGGCCTGCATGCCGAAAGCGGCGTCTAGGCCGGTAATGTGGTCGAGATGGGCAGCGTTTTTCCGATCGTTTTCCGATAGTGCGGGTGCCTGGCGGAGCGGTAGCCAGCGGGCCAGGGTGGCGTACAGGATGTCGGGGGCGACCGGCTTGGAGATGTGGTCGTTCATGCCGGCCAGCATGCAGGCGGTGCGGTCTTCGTCGAAGGCATTGGCCGTCATGGCCAGGATCGGCACCTTGCCCCAGCCGGGCAGGGTGCGGATTTGCCGGGTCGCCTCGATACCGTCCATGATCGGCATCTGCATGTCCATCAGCACCAGGTCGTAGAGCTGGCGGCTGGCAAGATTCAGGGCTTCGGCACCATTCTTGGCGAGGTCGACCTTGAGGCCGGCGCCCTGCAGCAGGTCGCAGGCGACTTCGGCATTGATGGCGTTGTCTTCGGCCAGCAGCACGCGGGCACCTTGCCGATGATGGGCCGGCGGCAGCGGGGTGCTGGCCCCCGGTGCCTGAGCGCTGGCCGGCCGGAGTTGGGCGGTGAACCAGAAGGTGCTGCCGCTGCCGGGCGTGCTGTTTACCCCAATTTCGCCCCGCATGGCCTTGGCCAGGCGCTGGCTGATCGTCAGGCCGAGCCCGGTACCGCCATAGCGGCGGGTGGTCGAGGTGTCGCCCTGCTCGAAGGGCAGGAACAGGCGGGCGACACTCTCGGGCTCGATGCCGATGCCGGTGTCGCTCACTGCGCAGCGTATGGTGATGGTGCCACCGACCTGGCCGAGCATTTGGGTGTGGAGATCAATGTTTCCCCGCTCGGTGAATTTGATGGCGTTGGACAGGAAGTTGAGCAGGATTTGCTGGATGCGCATCGGGTCGCCGCGCAGCATTTGCGGGATGGCCGGGTCGAAGTGGCAGCGCACCGGCAGGTGCTTGGCCTCGGCGCGCTGGGCGACCAGTTCGCAGGCAGTCTGGCAGGCCTGCTGGAGCGAGAAGTCGGTGTCTTCGAGGAGCAGCTTGTCGGCCTCGATCTTGGAAATGTCGAGGATGTCGTTGATGATGCCCAGCAGGTGATGCGCCGCATCGCTGACCTTTTGCAGGCGTTTGTATTGCTCGCCGTCGGTGGTGTGGCGCTGGGCCAGGTGGGTCAGGCCGATGATGGCGTTCATCGGGGTGCGGATTTCGTGGCTCATGTTGGCCAGGAATGTGCTCTTGGCGCGGCTGGCCGATTCGGCTTCCTCCTTGGCGCGCGTCAGTTGCCCGGTACGCTCGTCGACCAGTTGTTCCAGGTGCAGCCGGTAGTGTTCGAGCTCTTTCTGGATGCGCTTTTTCTCGGTGATGTCTTCCTTGATGCCGAGGTAGTGCGTGACTCGCCCGTCCGGCTGGCGCACCGGCGAAATGATCGCCAGTTCCTCGTAGATCGTGCCGTCCTTGCGCTGGTTGATGAATTCGCCCTGCCAGATTTCGCCGCGGGTCAGGGTCTCCCAGAGCTTTGCGTAGCTGCCGCTGAGCGTCTTGCCGGATTTCAGGAGGCTCGGGTTCTTGCCGATGGCTTCTTGCTGCGTATAGCCCGTGTTGCGGATAAAGGCCGCATTGACGTACTCGATTTCCGGTACCGTGTTGGTGATCACGATGCTGTGCGGGCTTTGCTCGATGGCCAGCGACAGTTTGCGCAACTGTTCCTCGGCGCTGCGGCGCTCGGTGACGTCCTGCACCGTGCCGATGGCGGAGACAGGCTGCCCGGCTTCGTCGAACCGGATGTGCGCCCGCTCGCGCACCCAGCGCACGGCATTGCCGGCCAGGATGCGGTGTTCGCTATCGTAGGGCTTGCCGCCCAGGGCCGCCTGCCAGTCGGCGACGACGCGCTCGCGGTCGTCGGGGTGGATGCAGTCTACGAAGTCGGCCACCTTGAGCGCCTTGTCGCGCTGGCGCTGGAAGATGCGATAGACCTCGTCGCTCCATTCCAGCCTGTCGCTGCCGATGTCGACCGTCCAACTGCCAAGATGGGCGATGCTTTGTGCTTCCTTCAGCGCAGCCGTGCTCTGGCTCAGCTTTTCCTCGAACTGCTTGCGCTCGGTGATGTCCTGGCTGGTGCCGAACAGGCGGCTGACCCGCCCGTCCGGGCCGATGTCCAGTTGGCCGACCGTGCGAATCCAGCGCAGTTCGCCATCGTGGCGGCGGATGATGCGGTACTCGTTGTCGAAGGGCTGGCGGCTACGGAAGACATGGTTGCGCGAATATTGGGCCGTACGCTGGCGATCGTCGGGATGCACCGCGGCCAGCCAGGTTTGCGTATTCATCACCTCGCCCGCCGGCACGCCGAGGATTTCGTTGTGCGTTGGCGAACCGATCAGCGTATCGCTCGCCGCCTCGAAGGTGAAATGCCCGATGCGCGCCAGGCGCTGGGCTTCCAGCAGCATGGCTTCGCTATGGGCGAGGGTCTGCCGCGAGTGCAGCATGCTCATGCCGAGTGCTATTTCACCGGCCAGGTTGCTGAGCAGGGCGATCTCGTTATCGTCCAGGGCATTGCTGCGCGTGCTGTACAGGATGATCAGGCCGTTGACCTTGCCGCCCATGCGCAAGGGCAGGGCAACCAGCGAACGGTAGCCATCCGCTCGGGCAATGTCGCGCCATGGCGCAAAAGAGGGGTCGCTCTCGATATCCTGCACAATGTAGGGAACCCCCGAGCGCACGGAACGACCGGCCGGCCCCTGGCCTGAAGGCTGGTCGCCCCAGCTCAGGTTGAGCCCGGCAACGTAGCCTGCGGTACCGCCGGAATAGGCGATGGGCCTGATGCTCTTGTCGGCATCCGACAAGGCTTCGCCGACCCAGGCCCGGTGGTAGCCGCCGACTTCGACGATCAGCGAGCAGATTTCCATCAACATGCTGCGTTCGTCGGCCTGCCGCACGATGATCTGGGCGACGCCGCCCATCAGGCGCAGGGCGCGGTTCTGGCGTTCGATCTGCTGGCGGTCGCTGTGGCGGGCGGTGATGTCGTTGAGCACGCCCACCGTCAGGCGCGGGCTGCCATCGGCATGGCGCTCGGTCACGCAGCAGCGATCCTCGACCCACAGCCAGTGTCCGTCTTCGTGGCGAACCCGGTATTCGATGACCTGCGATTGAACCTCGTCGTGCGTCGAGCGATGCCAGGCGGTATCCAGCCGCGCAAGATCGTCGGGGTGTACCCGGTCGAGCCAGGCGGCCATTGAGCAGGGGGCGTTCGCCGGCTGGCAGCCGATGATGCGCAGCATGCCGTCGCTGCAGGTGCGACGGTCGATGTCGTGCCGATATTCCCAACTGCCGGCGCCGCCGATGTCGAGCGCCAGCTTGAGATGGGTTTCCAGGCGCAGGCGTTCGCGTTCGATCTGGGCGTTCTGCAGCGCATTTTCCAGGCGCTCCATGGCCAGTTGTTCGAACAGCCGGCGCTGGCTGATCACGCCGGCGATGCGTTCTTCGTCGAGAACGACCATGTGGCGCAGGCGAAACCGGTTCATGGCCTCCAGTGCGCCGGTTACCGACGTTTCGATCGGGACGCTGCGCAGCGGCGTGGTCATCGCCTGGCTGAGCGGAATATCGTGCGGTGTGGCGTAGCGGTCGAGCAGGCGCGGAATGTCGCGTTCGGTCAGGATGCCGAGCGGGCGCTCGCCCTCGCTGACGATCAGGTAGTCAGCCGCATGTTCGAGCATGCTGGCGATTGCCTGGTCGAGCCGTGCATCCGGCGCCAGGTGCGGGATCTTGCGATCCATGATGCCTTCCAGCGTGCGCAAATGGCGGAAGGCTGCGCTGCCCATGTGCATGCGGAAGTCGGTATCGCTGACGATGCCGGCCACCTTGTCCTGGTCATCGGTGACGATCAGGTGGCGGATGCCTTTTTCCTCGACCAGATGGCGGGCGCTGAGCAAGTCGAGATCGGCCGGGGCGGTGATCAGCGGCGACGACATGATGGCCTCGACCGGCGTGTCGCCCGCGTGGCGGGCATGCAGCGAACGGACGATATTGGTTTCGGTGATGATGCCGAGCGGCTTGCCATCGGCGACGACGAGCAGGCTGGAAATGTGCTCGCCGGCCATCAGGCGGGCGGCGTCGCGCAGGGTGGCGGAGGGCGGCAGGCTGCGCACCTCGCGGGTCATTATCTTGCCGAGGGTAGTCGCTGGTGAATTGGGCATCGGTATTCGGGCCGACCTACTCGGCGTAGGTGGTGGCGATGGACTGGAAGGTGGCGAAATCGCGGATGAAGATATCCACGACATCCGGGTCGAAATGGGCGCCCCGGCCGTCGACGATAATGCGATAGGCCTCCTCGAAGGAGAAGGCTGCCTTGTAGACGCGTTGGCAGGTCAGGGCGTCGAACACGTCGGCCAGCGCCATCAGGCGGGCGGCGATGGGAATATTGTCACCGGCCAACTGGTCGGGGTAGCCGCTGCCATCCCATTTTTCGTGGTGCGAACGGGCGATCAGCTTGGCCATGGCCAGGAATTCGACCGGCTTCTCGGCATCGGCTTCAGCCTGGACGATGGCGTTGTAGCCCAGCTCGGCGTGGGTTTTCATAACTTCCCATTCTTCTGCCGTCAGCTTGCCGGGCTTGAGCAGAACCTGGTCGGGAATGCCGACTTTGCCGATATCGTGCAGCGGCGCCGATTGAACCAGTGCGTCGATGGTCTTCTGGTTGAGGTAGCGGGAAAAGCGCGGGTGGTTGCGCAAACCCTCGGCCAGGGTGCGCACGTATTCCTGGGTGCGGTGCAGGTGCTTGCCGGTTTCCGGGTCGCGTGTCTCGGCCAGGCGGGCCAGGGCGTGGATGCTGACTTGCTGGATGAGCTGGTTTTCGTGCATCCGGCGGGCGACTTCGGCCTCCAGAAAGGCGTTCTGGTCGCTCAGGATGTCGCGCGCCGCCTTCAGTTCCAGCTGGGTGCGCACCCGGGCCAGGACGATGCTGGGGCGGATCGGCTTGGTGATGTAGTCAACCGCGCCGAGGTCGAGGCCGCGCTCCTCGTCTGCCGTGCCGTCCATGGCAGTGACGAAGATGACCGGAATCTTGCGCGTGTGTTCGGCCGCCTTCAGTTCTGCCAGTACCTGATAGCCGTCCATCTCCGGCATCATCACGTCGAGCAGGATCAGGTCGGGTGTCGGGTCGCCCAGGGCGATCTGCAAGGCGCGTCGCCCCGAATTGGCTGCCCGGACGCGGAAGAAAGGTTGCAGCAATTCGCCCAGAACACTGAGGTTTTCCGGCGTATCGTCAACAATCAGTATGGTCGGTTGGCGGGCATCCATGGCCTTGGGGCAATCGCCCGAGAGTGGCGATTTTGGCGAATTATCGCTGCGTCACTGAAATATTGCCAACTTTGCTTTTTCGGTATGCCGACGGGTTTTTCGTCAGCCGATGCCGACAATACGCTGATAAATGGCGAAGCGATTTGCGTCGATCAAGCCCGCCGCCAGCGCCTCGGTCAGCGCACAACCCGGTTCGCGGTGGTGCCGACAGTCGCGGAAGCGGCACTGGCCGAGATAAGGCCGGAATTCGGGGAAGGCGTATTCGATTTCTTGGCGGTCGAGGTGGCCGAGGCCGAATTCCTGCAGGCCGGGCGAGTCGATCAGGTCACTGTCGGCATCCAGGTGGTAAAGCGTGGCGTGCGTGGTGGTGTGCTTGCCGGAATCGAGGGCCTGCGAGATTTCGCGGGTGGCCGCGTTGGCCTCCGGGATCAGCGCATTGACCAGCGTCGATTTGCCCATGCCGGACTGCCCGACCAGCACGCTGGTCTTGCCGGCCAGGTGGGGGCGCAGGTCTTCGGCGTGGTCGCGGGCCGACAGTTCGAGAATCCGGTAGCCGAGGCCGGTCAGTGTCGCCAGGCGCTCGCGGGCAGCCGGCAGCTTGTCGTCCAGGTCGCACTTGTTGAGGACGATCAAGGGCACGATTTCCTCGCTTTCGGCCGCAAGCAGGGCGCGGGTCACCAGTTCGTCCGAGAAACCCGGCTCGGTGGCGACGACGATGACAATCTGGTCGACGTTGGCGGCGATCAGCTTCTGGCGGATTTCGTTCGAGCGGTAGAGCAGGCTGGTGCGCGGCTGGATGGCTTCGACGACACCCTGGTCGTCCGAGGTGCGCTGGATGTCCACCCGGTCGCCACAGGCGATCTCGCTTTTCTTGCCGCGCGGAAAGCAGGACAGGCGGGTGCCGTCGGCCAGCTCGACCACATACTGCCGGCCATGGGCGGCGATCACCCGGCCGTCCATCAGCTGCGGCTTCCCAGCAATTGCAGGTGGGCGATGCGTTCCGTGGCTGGCGGGTGCGAGTCGTAGAACAGCGAATGCAGCGGATCGGGCGTCAGCGTCGAGGCGTTGTCACGGTACAGCTTGACCAGCGCCTGGATCAGGTCGCCAGCGGCGGCATGTTCGGCCGCATAGGCATCGGCCTCGAACTCGTGGCGGCGCGACAGGTAGCTCATCAGCGGCGTGACCGGGAAAGTGAAGACCGGCATGACCAGGAAGAAGAGGATCAGGGCCAGCGCGGTGTTCTGCGCATCGACACCGAGGCCGGCGTAGAACCACGGTGCGTCGATCAACTGGCCGAGCAGCCACAGGAAGGCGAGCGAGCCGGCGAACATCATCGCCAGGCGCTTGGCGACATGCTTGCGGCGGAAGTGGCCAAGTTCGTGGGCAAGCACGGCTTCCACCTCGGGCGGGGCGAGGCGGGTGAGCAGGGTGTCGAAGAAGACGATGCGCTTGTTGTCGCCAAAGCCGGTGAAATAGGCGTTGCCGTGGCTGGAGCGCTTCGAGCCGTCCATCACGAACAGGCCGGAGGAGCGGAAGCCGCAGCGGGCGAGCAGTGCTTCGACGCGGGCTTTCATGTCGCCTTCCTCAAGCGGCGCGAACTTGTTGAAGAGCGGTGCGATCCAGGTCGGATATACGAACATCAGCAGCAGGTTGAAGGCCGACCAGAAGAGCCAGACGTAGAGCCACCAGGATTCGCCCATGGCGCCCATCAGCCACAGTACGGCAAGGATCACCGGGCCGCCAATCGCCGCGCCGAGCAAGGTTTGCTTGATCAGGTCGGCGAAGAACAGGCCCACCGTCATGCGGTTGAAGCCATGCCGGGCTTCGATGACGAACTGGCGATACAGCGACAGCGGCAGGTCGACCAGGCCGGAAACCAGCATGACGCTGAAAATCATCGCCAGGCCGTAGAGCAGGCCATCGGCGCGCGGCGCCCAGAAAGCGTGCAGCGCGGCCAGTCCGCCGCCCAGCGTGAAGGCGAGCAGCAGGCCGGCATCGACGACGGTGCCGACGAGGGCTGTCCGGCTGCGGTCGATGGTGTAATCGGCCGCCTTCTGGTGGTTCTCGAGCGTGATCTGCTCGGCGAATTCAGCCGGTACTGCACCGCGATGGCTGGCGATGAAGGCGATGTGGCGCAGCTTGAGCCACAGGCGGATGGCCAGTGTCAGGGTGAAAAAGGCGAGGAAGAGCAGGGTCAGGTGGTGGGTCACGAAGGTCAGGGCAAGCTGTGCGAGAATCGCGGTTTTCAAGGAATCGGGCAATTATATGGCAGGCAATGCAAACAACCTCGTCTGGCTGGACATGGAAATGACGGGCTTGAACCCGGATGGCGACCGCATCATCGAGATGGCCATGGTCGTTACCAATTCGGAACTGGAAATGGTGGCCGAATCACCTTCCTGGGTGGTGCACCAGTCCGACGAAACGCTGGCTGCCATGGATGATTGGAACCAGAAAACCCATGGTCGTTCCGGGCTGATCGACAAGGTCAAGGCGTCGACGATGGATGAGGCCGCCGTCGAAGCCGCGGCGCTGGAATTCCTGAAGAAGTATTCGCTGGCCGGCCATTCGCCGATGTGCGGCAACTCCATCGGCCAGGATCGCCGCTTCATGGCGCGTTACATGCCGACGCTGGAGGCCTTCTTCCACTACCGCAACCTCGACGTCAGCACGCTGAAGGAACTGTGCAAGCGCTGGCAGCCGGAGGTGTACAAGGGCTTCAAGAAGAAGAGCAAGCACACCGCGCTGGCCGACATTTACGAGTCCATCGACGAACTCAAGTACTACCGGGAACATTTCCTGCGCGGCAATCCGGCCTGATCGGGCTGGACAACGGCCGGAGCGAGTATGGTTCCGGCCGAACGCGAAAGATAACAATCTATTTAATAAAAATAATAGTTGTGCGATAAAATTCAAGCATTCGATGTAGGGTTTCAAGGGGGCAAGGAAACCGGATGCAAGAGAGGCCGAAGATTCTACTGGTCGATGAGAGCAAGGCTTTCCAGAGCCTGTTCTCAAGTTTGTTGGCTGACTGTAATTTTGATGTGCATTGCGCCAATTCGGGGCAGGAGGCACTGGATTTCATTGCCGGCAATTATGTCGATTTCGTCTGCTCCGGGTATTTCCTCCCGGACATGGAAGGCATCGAGCTGTGTCGCTGTGTACGGGAACTGACACGCTTCGCCCACAAACCCTTCGCCTTGCTTACGTCGTTGACCATCGACGATGTGCTGCAAAAAGCCTTGCCGGCCGGTGTTACTGAGATTTTCCACAAGAGCGAGGTCGAGCAACTGCTCGCCTTCATTCGCCGCTTCGCTGCTACGCGCGGCCGGCTGAATGGCAGCGTGCTCTATGTCGAGGATTCGCAGTCGCAGCGCCTGGTCACCAAGGCCTTGCTCGAAGAGCGCGGGCTGCATGTCGATGCCCACGCCTCAGCCGAGGAAGCCTGGCTCGATTTTTCGACCAAGGACTACGATGTCGTTCTCACCGATATCGTGCTCGATGGCATGTTGAGCGGCCTGGCCTTCGTCAACAAGATCCGTCGCTATGTCGGCGACAAGGGCGATGTGCCGATCCTGGCCGTTACCGCTTTCGACGACCCGAGTCGGCGCATCGAGTTGTTCAATCTCGGCGTTACCGACTACATCATCAAGCCGCTGGTCAACGAAGAGCTCTACATCCGGATCAGCGGCATCATCACGCGCCGCCGCCTGCAGGCCAAGGTTGAGCAGAATCACCTCGAACTGCAACAGGCCAAGGAGGCAGCCGAGCAGGCCAGCCTTGCCAAGAGCATTTTCCTGGCCAATATGAGCCATGAAATCCGCACGCCGATGAACGCCATCATCGGCCTCACCCACTTGATGCGCCGCGATGCCGAAAACGAGCGCCAGCGCGATCAACTGGACAAGGTTAACGAGGCGGCGCAACACCTGCTCGGAATCATCAACGACATCCTCGACCTGTCGAAAATCGAGGCCGGCAAGATGGCGCTCGACCCCCATGATTTCGAGCTGAGTCGTGTCGTCTCCAACGTCATCGGTCTGCTCTCCGACAAGGCGCAGGAGAAGGGGCTGGCGCTGCGCACCGATATCGCTGCCGTGCCCAATCTGCTCTATGGAGACGGCCTGCGTATCGGCCAGGCGTTGCTCAATTTCGCCAGCAACGCCATCAAGTTTACGCAACACGGCACCGTGACGCTTTTCGCCCGTGAAATCAGTCGCGATGGCGAGCGGGTGGTGTTGAACGTCGGGGTTAGCGATACGGGCATCGGCCTCAGCGAGGAGCAGCGCGCGCGTCTATTCCAGTCGTACGAACAAGCCGGCTCGGAAACGGCCCGCCAGTTCGGCGGTACCGGCCTCGGCCTGGCCATCACCGCCCGTCTGGCCGAGATGATGGGCGGCCGCGTCGGTGTCGACAGCCAACCCGGTGTTGGCAGCACCTTCTGGATCGAAATCCCGCTCACGCTGGGCAACCCGGCCCGCGTTCTGGCCCAGGGGGCGCGGATCGCCGAGGCTCCGGCCGGCAGCCAGGCCGACGAGCGCCTGCGTAGTCGCTTTTCTGGCGCCCGGCTGCTGCTTGCCGAGGACAACCTGCTCAATCAGGAGGTCGCGCTATCGCTGCTCGGCGATGTCGGCATGCTGGTCGATGTTGCCAACAACGGCAACGAGGCCGTCGAGATGGCCTCGCGCAATGCCTACGACCTGATCATGATGGATATCCAGATGCCGGAGCTCGACGGGTGTGCGGCGACAACCCGGATTCGCCAGTTGCCCGGCCATGTCAGGACACCCATCCTGGCGATGACGGCCAATGCCTTTAACGAGGATCGGGAGGCCTGCATGGCTGCCGGCATGAACGACCACATCGGCAAGCCGGTCAATCCGGAGGTGCTTTACGTCACCCTCTACAAGTGGCTTGAACGCAGCGGCAAGGTAACCAAGCCCGAAGCACCGGCTGAGGATCGCCTGCTGGCGGCTATTGCCGCCTTGCCTGGCATCGACCTGCAGTTGGCCCTGCGCTCGGTGCGGGGGCAGGGGCAGCGTCTGGTGCGCTTCATGGCTCGTTTCAGTAGCGAACATGCCCATGACGCGCAGCGGCTGGGTGAGTGCCTGGCAGCCGGCCAGCGAGCCGAGGCGCAAAACATGGCCCATACGCTGAAAGGCCTGGCCGCTACCTTTGGCCTGGTCGAGTTGCAGCGCCAAGCCAGCGATATCGAGCAGGCGCTCAAGCATGAGATGACCGAGGCAGCCATTCAGCCCTTGCTCGATCCCCTGGCGGCACAACTGAATATCGTCTGTACTGCGATCAACAGTTTGCCACCCGTCAGTTGAGCTGGCTGCTCGCCCCGATTGCTGCATGCCTAACGCCCGCTCCTTGCCCCGCATAATTGCAGATCGCCGCTTGTGGCTGATTCCCTTGCTGCTGTGGGCGGCACTGGTCGCCTGGTCGCTGCATTCCCACATCGACGACCAACGTCAGAATGCCCTGGAGGTGACGGCCGAAGGGGCGCGCAACATGTTCCGCATGGTGGTGATGACCCGGGCCTGGAATGCCGAACACGGCGGGGTGTATGTGCTGGTGAGCAAGCGGATCCAGCCCAATCCCTATCTGGAGCATCCCGATCGCGACCTGATCACGAACGACGGGCGCCGGCTGACCATGATCAACCCGGCCTTTATGACCCGTCTGATTGCTGAGACGACCCAGGCGCAGAACGGTACACGCTTCCATATCACCAGCCTGAAGCCGATTCGTCCCGGCAACGTGGCTGACGCCTGGGAGGCGCAGGCATTGACCCGTTTCGAGAGCGGTGCCCGGGAAGTCATGGAGGTCGTGGAGGGGGCGCCGGAGGAGGGGCGTTTGTACCGCTACATGGCCCCCTTGCTGGTTACCCGCCCCTGTCTGCAGTGCCACGAAAAGCAGGGTTACAAGGAGGGCGACATCCGTGGCGGCATCAGCGTTACCCTGCCGTTCAAACCGACCGAGATGGCAGGCCTGGAGGCCCAGCGCCAGACGACCCTGATGCATCTGGGCGTCTTCTTGCTGGTGACACTGTTCGGTGGCACCCTGCTTGAATTGTTGCGCTACCGCTGGCGCAAGCTGGATGAAACCATTGCCGACCTGAGCAGCACGCGTCAGGAGCTGGAGCGAACCAATGCCGCCCTGCTCGAAGCGTGCGATGCGGCGGAATCCGCCAACGTGGCGAAGAGTGCTTTCCTGGCCAACATGAGCCATGAAATCCGGACGCCGATGAACGCCATCATCGGCATGTCGCATCTGGCCATGAAGACCGGACTGACGCCCAACCAGCGCAATTACCTGCAGAAAATCCAGGGGGCCAGCAACCATCTGCTCGGTGTGATCAACGACATTCTCGATTTCTCGAAAATCGAGGCCGGCAAGTTGAGCATGGAGCAGCGCGAGTTCGATATCGACGAACTGTTCGATGTCATTGCCAGCCAGTTGGGTGAGAAGGTCGCGAGCAAGGGCCTTGAACTCATCATCGACGTCGATCCCAATGCGCCGACCCGGTTGATCGGCGATTCGCTTCGCCTCGGCCAGATACTGCTCAACTTGGGCAGCAATGCGGTCAAGTTCACCGATGCGGGCGAGATCGATATCGTCATGCGCGTCAGGGAGATCAGTGACAGTGCCGTGACGATGGTCTTTGCTGTGCGCGATAGCGGTATCGGCTTGAGTGCCGAGCAAATCGGCCGCCTGTTCCGTAGCTTCGAGCAGGCCGACAACTCGACCACCCGCAAATATGGCGGTACTGGCCTCGGCCTCGCCATTTCCAAGCGCATGGTCGAGTTGATGGGGGGCGAGATCGGTGTCGAGAGCGAACCGGGGCATGGCGCTACCTTCTGGTTCAGCGTTCGCCTGGGAATCGGTCAAGGGCAGGCGCGGCGCCGTTTGCCGACACCCGACTTGCGCGGGCGTCGTATCCTGGCGGTTGACGATAACGAGAGCGCCCGCGAGGTGATCGGCACCATGTTGCGCTCAATGAGTTTCGTGGTGACCGTACTCGAAACTGGTGCCGAGGCACTGAGTGAAATTCAGCGGGCTGACCAGGCTGGCGAGCCATACGAGATTGTCTTCCTCGACTGGCACATGCCGGAGCTGGACGGTATTGCGACGGCCCAGCGCATTCGCACCCTCGATCTCGACAAGCCGCCGTTCGTGGTCATGCTCACTGCCTATGGGCGCGACGACCTGCTCGAACCGGCCAGGGCAGCCGGTATCGAAGAGGTTTATGCCAAGCCGGTGACCCCATCGACCTTGTTCGATGCGGTGATCAATGTGCTCGGTCGCCTCGAAAGCAGCAGCCAGCCGTGCCTGACCGAGGCGGCGAGGGCCGTGACAGCTGATGCCGACTTGAGCGGTATTGCCGGTGCCCGGGTTTTGCTGGTCGAGGATAACGAGCTGAATCAGGAGGTGGCGACTGCCTTGCTTGGCGATGCCGGATTGCACGTCACCGTTGCCGGCAATGGTGTCGATGCCCTGCAGAAACTGGCGCCGGGCATATTCGACCTGATCCTGATGGACATGCAGATGCCGGTCATGGACGGCCTGACGGCAAGCACGGAAATCCGCAAGAACCCGGCTTATGACGACCTGCCCATCCTGGCGATGACCGCCAATGCGATGCATGGCGACCGCGATGCCTGCCTGGCTGCCGGCATGAACGACCATCTGGTCAAGCCCATCGACCCCCAACTGCTGATTGAAGCCCTATTGCGCTGGATCAAGCCGGGGCAACGGGGGCATGCCGAAAGACCGGCAGTTGGTGAGGCGACGGAAGAAAATCCCGACCTGGCCGCGCTTGACGGAATCTTTGGCCTCAATGTGGCCACCGGCCTGCGCCTGGCGCGTGGTCGCAAAGGGCTCTATCTCAGTCTGCTGCGCAAATATGTCGACAAGCAATGCGATTTCGGCGCTGATCTCGATGCGGCGATCAGTGTCGGGGACTGGGTTACGGCCGAGCGCCTGGCGCACACGCTGAAAGGCATTTCCGGGCAGATCGGCGCGCAGACGGTACGCAGCCTTGCCGAATTGATGGAGCGGGCGATCCGTGACCGCGAAACGCCGGAAGTCTATGTCGCCTTGCGCAACCAGTTGATCGAACTGCTCGGTGAGCTGATTCCGGCCATCGTCGCTCGTTTGCCAGCTGAGCCAGAAGTGGTGCCGCAAACCGATTTTGACCTGGGGGCCCTGCAACAGGTCTGCGTGCAACTGGCGGCATTTCTTGCCAGCGATGACTTTGCTGCCGGTCAGTGGCTACTCATGCACAGGGGCCTGCTGAGCGGTGCGTTGGGCGACGACTATACCCGCATCGCCGCTGCCGCCAATGATTTCGAATTTACCCTGGCCTTGGAAAATTTGCGCCAGGCTACCGCGCGCTACGGCTTCGGGCTCTGAGCTGGGCCGGGAGGCTCAGCGCCGGTACAGGCGGAACTTTTCCTTCCGATCGCCCGGGCGGCCGCCTTCCCACACCTTGCTCCATTGACCGCCGCTGGGGGCTGCCAGTTCGCGGCGCGTATTGCCGACCACCAGCAACCAGTTGCAGTTCTGGCCGTCCTTCGATTCCAGGTTGTCGGGTTCGATGCCGACAAAATACGACATCGAGGCCAGTTGCGTGTCGCTCAATCCGCGCTCCGCCAGGCAGCCATGATTCTCCGGCAGTGCCTTGGCGACAGCCTCGGCAACCGGGCGATAGGTCTTGCCATAGTCAAACCACGGCAGAACCAGGCAGTTTGCCAGCAGCCACAGCGTCGTGAAGCCGAGCGTCCAGTGCGTCAGGCTGCGATAGGACGAACGCGGTGCGGTGAAGATCAGCCAGAGCCACCAGGCCGAGGCCGTCAGCGCGATGGATAGCGCGATCAGATTGACATGCCCGACAAAGCCGGGGCGCAGGATCAGGGCCCGTTCGGCGAGCTTGGTCGGCCAGCCGAGAACACCGGCTGACCAGCCAAGCCAGATGACGAGTGCAAACAGGCTGAAGGTGGTCATCGCAAACCAGTCGAAGGCGCTGGAGGCGCCACGCCGCAGGGCGAGCGAGCCGGGGGTTGCGAGCAGGGCGAAGGCTGGGAGCAGCAACAGGGCGGGTGTTTCGCGCGGCCGGAAGCTCCAGGCCAGCATCAGCAGCGTGATGACCAGGAAGGCCAGCGGCAGCAGCAGATTGGCCGTTGCCCAGTCCTTGCGCTTGATCCATAGCGTCCAGGCAGCCAGCGGCATGGCCGGGAAGGCGAACCATGGGGTCATGCCAATGAAGCGACCCAGGCCGGTGAGCAGGAAAGGCGTTCTCAGCGGTGCCAGTTCGGTGGCCAGCCAGCTATTGAAGCGGGTTGGCTCCAGGTTGAGCAGCAGCAAAGGCCAGGGTAGGCTCAGTGCGATGGCGATAACGAGGCCGATCGCCAGTGTGCGCAGGGTCTGGGTTCGGTCTGCAGAAAGCCACCAGGCGACCGGGGCAATGGCCAGCAAGGGAAGCGTGGGGGCAATCCCGGTGCCGAGCAGGCTGGCGGCGATGGCCAGGCCATAAAAAACGCCGGCCAGTCGAGGCTTGCGGCCAATGGCGGCAAGCGCGCCAAGCGCCACGCCATAGGCGGCCAGTCCGATCAGGATGGGTTGCGCATCGTGCGCATGCAGGAGGAGCCCGGCACTGCCGGCCAGGAGCATCGGGCTCGCGGCAGCCGAATCCTCACCGTAAAGTTCACGGCTGGCGTAATACAACCCCATCAGGGCAAGCGTGACCCAGAGGCCGCTGGCGATGCGCATCGCTTCGTGCAGCGGCAGCAGCCAACCGAAGGCCTTGCCGGTCAGTACGGCGCTCCAGTAGTAGAGCGGCGGCTCGTTGAAGGCGCGGCCGGCCAGGTCGGGCGACAGCCAGTCGCCGAAATGCAGCATGTGCCAAGCGACGCCGATGTGTACGGCATCCTCGCCCTTCCACGGGTCGCGACCGAAGAGGCCGGCCAGCACGTAGAAGGCGAGCATGCCGGCGAGCATCCAGCCCGACGGAGGCAGGCGGATACCGCGACGGATCAGGGCGGAAATGTCAGGCATGGTGGCCGGAAAAGAAAAAGGCAGCCCACAGGCTGCCTTTCGCGCTGGCGAAAATCAAGCCGATCAGGCAGCAGCCTTGCCGCGCATGGCGCCGAACTTCTGGTTGAACTTCTCGACGCGGCCGGCGGTATCGACGATCTTTTGCTTGCCGGTGTAGAACGGGTGGCAGGCAGAGCAGACTTCGATGTGGAAGGCGTCCTTGACCATGGTCGACTTGGTCGTGAAGGTATTGCCGCAGGAGCAGGTCACGGCGATGTCGTGGTAATTCGGGTGGGTATCGGCTTTCATCTTTTGTCCTTTAGTCAAGCGACCGGCGGATGTGGCCGATCTGGGAAGCCCGCGATTATCCTTGAAAAATCGCGGGCTTGCAATGGGTTTGTCAGTGCTGGGTTCAGCCGCGACGCATGGCGTCGAAGAACTCGGCGTTGCCCTTGGTCGATTTGACCTTGTCGAGCAGGAATTCCATCGCTTCGAGGTCGTCCATCGGGTAGCACAGCTTGCGCAGCACCCACATCTTCTGCAGCACGTCCGGCTTGAGCAGCAACTCTTCGCGGCGGGTGCCGGAGCGGTTGACGTTGACCGCCGGGTACATGCGCTTCTCGGCCATGCGGCGGTCGAGGTGGATTTCGGAGTTGCCGGTGCCCTTGAATTCTTCGTAGATCACGTCGTCCATGCGCGAGCCGGTATCGATCAGCGCGGTGGCGAGGATGGTCAGCGAGCCGCCTTCCTCGATGTTGCGCGCGGCGCCGAAGAAGCGCTTC
>CAZDRS010000035.1:0-16832 GCA_964507585.1 uncultured Dechloromonas sp. | reverse complement strand
TGGCAACGGCGATAACGGCCTCGCCGCTCGCCACCTTGTCGAGATTGAACATGCGCAAGGTAGACAGCACGCTGGCGTCGGCATCGGTCAGGCCGGACACCAGCGCAACGATGTAAAGGCCGCTGTTGCCGGCGCGATCCTGCAGCCAGGCCGAGGCAAGCAGCACGACGGCGTAGAGCAGGCCGAAGGAAACGGCCGTCTTCAGTTCGGTCGGGTTTTTCACCTCCGGCATCGGCAGATTGTCGGCGGCACTCAGGATCTTCCAGCTGTACAGCGCCATCAGCACGCCGGGTACGATGCCGCAGGCAAAGACGATGGCGATGTCCCTGGACAGATGCGGCGCCACGACGCCGGCAACCAGCCACAGGCGGATCATCACCATCACGTTGGCGATCAGGATGACGATGGCCGACATGCGGATCAGGTCGGCATGTTCGCGGGAATGGCGGGAGAACATCATGGTCGTCGCCGTCGATGAGGCCAGGCCGCCGAAAATCCCCAGTACCGCCGCTCCATGCCGGGCGCCAATGATGCGCAGGGCGAGGTAGCCGGCCAGTGCCAAACCGGAAATGAGCACCACCATCCACCAGATCTGGCGCGGGTTGATGGCGTTGTAGGGGCCGAAGTCCTCGCTTGGCAGGATGGGCAGGATAACGAAGGAGAGGACGGCAAACTGCAGGATGGAGTTGATGTCCTTTGGCGTCGTACGCTGGCTCAGTTGCTTGAGTTCGGCCTTGAAATAGAGCAACACGGTGGTCGTGATGGCCAGCATGACGGCCAGCGTCGCGTAGCCGAACCAGACTGCCGCACCGAGGCCGTAGGTCACGATGACAGCCGCTTCCGAGGTGAAGCCACGGTATTGCTCCTCCTGCTGCGACGAGAAGTTGGAGGCGATCATCGCCCCGGCGATGACCAGCAGCCCCACGGCAAGCAGCCAGGTGCTGCCGGAGCGCTCGTCGAGCAGGGCGAACAGGCAGCCGAGCATGGCAACCAGCGAGAAGGTGCGCAGGCCGGCCGCGGAGTCGGGCCGGCGCTCGCGCTCCATGCCGATCAGCAGCCCGATGCCCAGGGCCGTGGCGAAGGCCTTGACCGGTTCGACCAGTTCGGGAACCACGAAGCTCATGTGCCTCCTCAGTTTCTGTCGTTCTTCAGTAAAATTAAGCCATGCCACGCCATTACGCAATCGTTCCCGCTGCCGGCAGCGGTTCCCGCTTCGGTGCCGAGAAGCCCAAGCAGTATCTCGACCTCCTCGGTCGCCCGCTGATCTTCCATACCCTGGCTGCCCTGTGCGCCTGCCCGGACATCGAACGGGTGTGGGTCGTGCTGGCGCCGGATGACCCTTGGTGGCCGCGCTACGACTGGAGCGAACTCGGTGCCAAACTGGAAACCGTGCGCTGCGGCGGCGCCACGCGGGCCGAGAGCGTCACCAACGGCCTGCAGGCTGCGGCCATGGTGGCAAGCGACGACGACTGGGTGCTGGTGCATGACGCTGCCCGGCCCTGCATTTCACCAGCCATGCTCGATGCGCTGTTCGACGAGCTGGCGAACGACCCGGTCGGCGGTATCCTCGCCGTGCCGGTCGCCGATACCCTGAAGCGGGCCGATGTGGAGCAGCGCGTCGCCGCCACCGAGCCGCGCGACGGCCTATGGCAGGCGCAGACACCGCAGATGTTCCGCTACGGGCTGCTTTGCGATGCGCTGCAAAAGTGCAGCAACGTGACCGACGAAGCAGGCGCCGTCGAGGCCTTGGGCCTGAAGCCAAAGCTGGTGCGCGGCGACGCCACCAACCTGAAAGTGACGTATCCGGCCGACCTCGCCTTGGCCGCCATGATTCTGAGGGCACGCAAATGAATTTCCGCGTCGGGCAGGGCTACGATGTTCACAAACTGGTCGAAGGCCGCAAGCTGATCCTCGGCGGCGTCGACATTCCGCACGCCACCGGCCTGCTCGGCCATTCCGACGCCGATGCATTGCTGCATGCGATTACCGATGCCTTGCTCGGCGCCGTGGCGCTCGGCGACATCGGCCGCCACTTCCCGGATACCGACCCGCGCTACAAGGGGGCCGACAGTCGCGTCCTGCTGCGCGGGGCGGTCGCCTTGCTGGCCGAGCACGGCTGGCGGCCGGTCAATGTGGACGCGACGATCATCGCCCAACAGCCCAAGCTGGCTCCCCACGCTGCGGCAATGGTGGCCAATGTGGCGGCCGACCTTGGCCTGCCGGTCGACGCGGTGAATATCAAGGGCAAGACCAACGAACGGCTGGGCTATCTCGGGCGCGAAGAGGCCATCGAGGCGCAGGCCGTGGTGCTGGTGGAACGTGCCGGCTGAGCGCTGGCCCCAAAATACGGAGCGGCCGCCAACGGCCAGAATTTTTTTCGCCTTGTGGCCGCCATCCGCGGTGGCCGACGCCTTGGCCGGTGTGGCGCGCAATATCGCATCACAACACGGCGGGCGCCCGACCCGCTGTGACACCATCCACCTGACGCTGGCCTTCCTGGGCGATGTGCCTGTGTCCGCACTGCCCGGGTTGTGCTCTTTGGGTCGGCGGCTGCAGGCAGATGGCTTTGACTTGCGCCTTGACCGCATTGCTTACTGGGCACACAACCATATGCTTTGGGCAGGTTGTCTCGCAACCCCGGATGGTTTGACCGACTTGCAGCGCCGCATGCAAACCCTGCTGGCCGAGGGCGGGTATCCGGTCGAGCCGCTGGGCCGCCGTTTTACGCCGCACATTACCCTGGTACGCAAGTTGGTGCTTGCCGAATCCCGCGATTTCCCGCCCTTGCCGACCCTCTCCTGGCATTGCGCCAGCTTCGTGCTGGTGCAATCCGTCTTGACGCCGGATGGGCCGAATTACCGGGTGATCGAGACGTTCCCGCTGCGCCAGGCCGTCTAGCGCCTGGCCGGTAGGCTCAGGCGAACCAGCAAACCGCCGCCGGGGTTGGATAGCAGGTGCAGTTCGCCGTCGTGCAGACGGGCGATGCGATCGACGATGGCCAGGCCCAGCCCCGTGCCGGTAGCATTGGTGCGTGCCGTTTCCAGGCGGGTGAAGGGGCGTTTCAGGCGCTCGGCTTCGCTCTCGGGAATGCCTGGCCCCCGGTCGCCGATGTCGATGCGAATTTCCTTGCCGTCTTCGCGCAGGCGCAGGCTGATCTCGCCGCCGGCGTATTTGGCTGCGTTGTCGATCAGGTTGGTGACCGCCCGGGTGATCGCTTTCGGGCGTAGCAGCAGTGGCGCCAGAGCCGGGATGTCGCTGGCGATATGCCGGCCAACGCTGGCTTGCCGGGCGGCAATGCTGGCGAGCAGGGCGCCCAGGTCGGTGGCGACAGCCTCCTCGCCGGATTCGGCGCGGGCGTAATCCATGAATTGCGAAATCACGCCTTCCATCTGCTCGATGTCGGAAACGACCGCCTGACGGGCGTTTTCGTCGCTCACGCTGAGTTCGGCCTCGAGCCGCAGGCGGGTGAGCGGGGTGCGCAGATCGTGCGAAATGCCGGCCAGCACTTCGGAGCGCTCGCGTTCGTTGCGCTGCAGGTCGGCTGCCATCGTATTGAAGGCGATGGCCAGCCGGCGCAGTTCGTCGGCGCCGTCCTCCGGCAAGGGTTCCGGGGTTTGTCCGCGGCCCACCGTTTCTGCCGATTTGGCCAAGGCCTTGAGCGGTTTGCTGATGCGCGAGGCGATCAGCCAGGCAACCGCCATCGCCAGCGCAACCGCCAGCAGGCCCCAGGTCAGCCAGTGCTGGGCGAAGCTGCGAGCCGCCCGTTCGCGAGGCAGAACCAGCCAGTATTCCTCGTCGTCGTGATCATCCAGCCGGAAGCTGACCCAGAATCCCGGCACGCCGTCTACGCTGGCCGCCACGCGGGTATGCTCGCCCAGCCGACGGGTCAGCTCGCCCTGGAGCAGGTTGTAGAAACGACCTTCAGGCATGGCTTCGATCCGGTCTTCCGGTTCGGCCGGCAGCAGGCGGATGCCTTCGCGGCTGGAAAATTCAGTGAATAGTCCGAACCGTTTTTCCGGTGCAGCGGCAAACAGCGAGGCGCGAATCAGGTTGACCGCCGAGGCGGCCAATTGCGCCGTTTCGCGGGCGCGCGGCTCGGCGTCGACGTAGCGGAACACGCTAAGCCACGCCGCCGTGGTGAGCAGGACAAGGGTGGCGAGCAGCAGGAAGGTACGCGCCAGCAGCGTACGCGGCATCTGCTCAGTCCCGGGTGGCGCCGTCCGGCACGAAGACGTAGCCGAAGCCCCAAACCGTTTGCAGGTAGCGCGGCTGCGCCGGGTCGGCCTCAAGCAGCTTGCGCAGGCGGGAAACCTGGACGTCGATAGCCCGGTCGAACGGGCCTTGCTCTCGACCACGGGCCAGGGTCATCAGCTTGTCGCGCGACAGCGGCTGGCGCGGATGCTGGAGCAGCACCTTGAGCACGGCGAATTCGCCGGTGGTCAGCGGCAGCATTTCATCACCGCGCTTCAGCGTACGGGCAGCCAGATCGACCTCGATGTTGCTGAAACGGATGGTTTCGGCATCACCTTCCGGCGCCCCCGGCGGCTTGCTCCCCTGGCGGCGCAGCACGGCATGGATGCGGGCAAGCAGTTCGCGCGGGTTGAAAGGCTTGGGCAGGTAGTCGTCGGCCCCCATTTCCAGGCCGACGATGCGATCGACCTCATCGCCCTTGGCCGTCAGCATGATGATCGGCGTCTGGTCGCCCTGGCCGCGCAGGCGGCGGCAGATCGACAGGCCATCCTCGCCGGGCATCATCAGGTCGAGCACGATCAGGTGATAATGTTCGCGGGCGCGCAGCTTGTCCATTTGCTGGCCGTCGGCCGCAGCCTTGACCTCGAACCCCTGCTCGCCGAGGTAGCGGGTGAGCAAATCGCGCAGGCGGGCGTCGTCATCGACGACCAGGATGTGATGGTGTTGTTCGTTCATGCTGGCAAGGATAAGGGCAGATACCGGATGAAAGCCGGGAAATGGTAACAAGCTTTTACATGCGGTGACCGTGAAACATATTCTTACATCTTGCTAACCTTTCGCTTGCCGGGCAGACGGACAATGATGCTGTCGCTCAATCCGGTTCCACATCTGCCATGAAACGCCTTGCCGCCTGTTCGCTGTTGCTCCTGAGCCTGCTCGGCTCGGCGGGTGGCGCTTGGGCGCAGGCGGCCTGGCGCGACCTGCCGCCCGAAGAACGGCGCCAGATGCGCCAGCAGATGCGCGAGCACTGGCTTCAGGAGCGCGAATTCCGCCGCGAAGAGTCACGTCGTGACGATTTTCGTCGTGACGAACCGCCACCGCGCTGGCGCGACCTGCCGGTGGAAGACCGGCGGCGCCTGCGTGACGAAATGCGCGAGCAACGCGGGGCTCCGAATCCACCGGACTTCCGCGGCGGCGGACGAGGCTGGCGGCGCGATTGAATCGCGGCCCGGGCAAGCCTCCGGTAAAATGCCGCCCCATGCTGATCCTTGCCCTTGAAACATCCACCGAACTCGGCTCCTGTGCGTTGTGGCGCGACGGTTCCGTCAGCGAACGCATCTGCCCGCCCAAACAGCCGCATTCCGAAACCCTGTTGCCGCTGGTGCGCGAATTACTGGCCGAGGGCGGGGTAGGGGTTGCCGATCTCGACGCCATCGCGTTCGGGGTTGGCCCGGGGGCCTTCACCGGGCTGCGCGTTGCCTGCGGCGCAGCCCAGGGCTTGGCCGTGGCGGCCGACGTGCCATTGATTCCGGTGACCAGCCTCGAAGCGATAGCGACCCAATCCGGGGCCGAGCGCGTCCTGGCGCTGCTCGATGCACGCATGGGCGAGGTCTATGCGGCTTGTTACGAACGCACGGACGAAGGCTACGCACTGCGCGGTGACATTCGCGTGTCGCCGCCGGCCGATGTCGTGTTGCCGGACGAAGGCGGCTGGCTGGCCTGCGGCAATGGCTTTTCGGCATATCCGGCACTGCTGGAACGCGTGCTGGCTGCCGGCATGTCCACAAATGCCAGCCTTCTGCCGCTGGCATCCTGCGTGGCACACATTGCGGCCGGCAAGGCCGCCCGTGGCGAAGGGATCGACGCAGCACAGGCCGCACCGCTCTACGTGCGTGACAAGGTGGCCAAAACCGTTGCCGAACGCCTCAGCGAAGGTGGGCGGGCGTGACCGGCCTGGCCATTGCGGCCGAATTCTTCCCGATGAACGAACGCGACCTCGATGCGGTAGCCGCGCTCGAAGCCAGCCTGCAGGTCTTTCCCTGGTCGCGCGGCAATTTCGCCGACTCGCTGGAAAGCGGCTACAGCGTCTGGGTATTGCGCATTGGCGGTGACCTGATCGGTTTTTCGGTGGTCATGTCGGTTATCGATGAGGCGCACCTGCTCAATATCGGTGTCTGCAAGCGCTACCAGGGGCAGGGCTACGGTGCCCGCCTGCTGCGGCATGCGATGGAGTGCGCCCGCCAGGGCGGTGCTGCCAAGCTGTTCCTCGAAGTGCGGCCATCCAACGAACGGGCGGTCGATCTATACCGCCACTTCGGTTTTCGCCAGATCGGCCTGCGCAAGGGCTATTATCCGGCCATGACCGGGCGCGAGGATGCCCTGATTTTTGACAAGGAACTGGCATGAGCTTGAGTCGTGAGCAGATGCTCGTCGAGATGGGTATTTCGCCGATCTGGGTGTTGCGCGATGCGCCCGTTGCCGAGCCTGTCGACGAAGCGCCCCGGCAAGCAGCGCCGATCCCGGCTCCCTCGGCACCCGTCGCCGAGGCCGTAACGGTTGCTGCCCCGCTCAAGGCCAATCCGCCCACCCAAGCCAAAATCGACGTTGCCAACCTCGATTGGCCGGCACTGGCCAAACAGGTTGCCGAGTGCCGTGCCTGCGTGTTGTGCGAGCAGCGCAAGCAGGCTGTGCTCGGCGTTGGCGACACCCAGCCCGAATACCTGTTCATTGGCGAAGGCCCGGGAGCCGACGAGGACGCCAAGGGCGAGCCCTTTGTCGGCCAGGCCGGCAAGTTGCTCGACAATATGCTGGCCTCGCTCGATATTGCCCGGGGCAACCGGGTTTACATCGCCAATGCCGTCAAGTGCCGGCCACCCGGCAATCGCACGCCGGAAGCGGCTGAAATGGCCGCCTGCTGGCCGTATCTGGAGCGCCAGATCGCCCTGCTCAAGCCGAAGATCATCGTGCTGCTCGGCAAGGCCGCCGTGCATGCCGTGCTGCACGACGATAAATCACTGGCTTCCATGCGCGGCAAGCGTTTCGAGTATGCCGGGATTCCCGTGGTGGTGACCTATCACCCAGCCTATTTGCTGCGCAATCTGCCGGACAAGGCCAAGGCCTGGGAAGACCTGCTGTTCGCCCGCCGCGTCCTGCGCGAGCAGATGGCCCCCGAACTGCCGTTCTAGGCTTTTTATCGGAATCGGATTTCGGCTGTCTATTGATTGCCCGTTCATTGGCCAAAACAGTTACTGGTCATTGACCCGGTATCAGGCAGCAATTTGTTTGCTTACCTGCCATTGGGTCTTGAGAGGCCACGAACGGCAGCTTTCTCATCCAACGAATACGTCCTCCCGGCCAGGAGTTATCGTTCAATATTCCATTCTACGAGGACTGGTTTGAAGCCCAATCCGGTCATGGCAAACCGTTGGACAATCAGTATGGCTCCTCTGCGTAATTCAGCGTTATTGTGCTTTTACGCTCTGCAATGAGCGCTGTTACCTGAGCCACTTCAGCAACGTTGCGTACAGCTTGTCTGGCTCAACCGGCTTGGCCACAAAATCGTTCATGCCCGCCGCCAGACAACGCTCACGGTCTTCGTCGAAGGCATTTGCAGTCATCGCGATAATGGGCAAGTTCCGAGCGGCAGGCAGATGGCGAATGGCTCTAGTGGCATCCAGGCCATCCATCTTGGGCATTTGCATGTCCATCAAAACGGCGGCATAGGTTCCCGGCTGAGCTTGTCGAATTCGCTCTACAGCCTCAAGGCCATTTGAGGCCACATCAATCTGCAAGCCAACATCGTCCAGATTCTCTTGAGCGACAAGCTGGTTAATCGGCTCGTCCTCGACAAGCAATACACGAGTTCCGGAAAATTGCTCCTTGAGTACCTTGGCGGCCTCTCCTTCATTGAGTTGATTCTGCTCCCCCTCGGCAAGCGTTGATTTTTTTAAGCGCACCGAAAACCAGAAGGTACTGCCTTGCCCCAGGACACTATCGACACCCGCTTCGCCATCCATCAACTCAGCGAGGCGTTTCGTTATAACCAGGCCCAAACCGGTTCCACCAAACTGACGAGAGGTCGAAACATCTGCCTGCTGGAAGGGTGAAAAGAGCTTGTTCAGAACATCAGGGGCGACGCCGATACCTGTGTCCACCACCTCAAATCGAACCAAGACAGCGTCGTCATCCTCGATGACACGATGGGCTTTCACCGTAACAGAACCCACTTTTGTGAACTTGACCGCATTGCTTGCCAAATTGAGCAGAGACTGAGTCAGCCTGGTCAAATCGCCTCGTAACGGAGGGAGGGTGTCGATTTCGTGATTGAGCCGGATTCCTTTGGCATTGGCGGATTCACCCACCATCGAGCAGACATTGGCAACAAGCGACGGAACATAGACGGCTTCATCGGCCAATTCAAGTTTGCCGGCCTCGATTTTAGAAAGGTCGAGAATATCGTTGATGATTGCGAGAAGATGCCTGCCAGCGGCTTCGATTTTGCTCAGCTTGTCAGCGCTGTCTGGTGCCATTTCCTTGCGGCGCAGGATATTCGACAAGCCGATGATGGCGTTCATCGGAGTCCGGATTTCATGGCTCATGTTGGCCAGGAAAGTGCTCTTGGATTGATTGGCGGTTTCAGCCTGCTCCTTGGCCAATACCAGATCCTTGGTTCGCTGCTCAACCAAAGCCTCAAGCTCGCGATTTACTCGCTGTGCCTCATGCTGAGCCCAGTTCAGCGACGCGTAGTGAAGCTTCAGGGCAATGATGGCCAGCACCAGCAGGCTGCTCGAAATGGCCAGCAAAGCAAAGAAGGGCAGCCTTTGCTCCTCAAGGCGTGCAATTTCTGGAACGGGCCGGAGCAGGTGAACTGCAAACCCATGTTCCGATGCTTTCGCACTGATGAACAGGTACGGCATCTTCCGGTCGCCATCCAGATAAACAAGATTGGCCAACGCCTCCTCCGGCCGCTTCTCGATGTTCAAAGGCTTGAATTCCGAACGGAGATAGGTTTTCTCCAGAACGTCTTTGGATATGTGTTTCAGGTTTGCCGAGGGAAGGGTTCGAAATTCAAGGCCTTTTTCCCGAGCCAGAACAATGACGCCATGTTCATCCGTAATAAAGGCGTCAATTTGCCGGGTCCAGCGTTCAAAATGGGTTAAATCCCGTTTTACGATGACTGAGCCGACAAATTGCCCCTCAAGCATGACGGGGGATGCAAAGTACAGTCCGGGAACCCTGCTTAACCGACCAACGACATACTGGCGGCCCGCTCCCCCTCCTATCGTGTCCCGGAAATACTGACGGTCGGAATAGTTGCCTCCAATAAAGCTCAGGGGCGTTCCACTATTACTGGCAGCAATGCATTCGCCTGCAGAATTGAGCGCCCATACGACATCCGCCCTGAGGTTATTGGCAACGCGCTGAAAGCGCTGGCTCAGTTGCTTGAGCGAGGGGATGTTTTCCCAGCGTTCCTTGTTTTGTTCCCGCGAAGAGGAGGATGCTTGCCGACCAGGGCCAAATGCTGCAAGTTCTCGCCGAACCATTTCATCATGAGCCAGAACGACAGGGATGCCGGAAACAGTGCTTAAAGCATCTTCGATACTCTCGCTGAGACTTTCAAGTTGCTCATTGCCTTCTTTGAGTTGCTGCTCGTAGGCAGAGTGCAACATCTTTTCTGTGTAAGCCGAACTTGCAACCCAAGCAAACCCGGTTAGCACTGCACAAAGTGCAAAACCACCTATGAATTTCTTCCCCCAGTGGCCGCCGAAAACAAAGTTGGATTGTCTCTCCACGATGATTTCCCCCCACTTCTAACGAGCAGGCTGATTGTGATGGAACCAGACTACTTGAAAGTGGCATGTGAAACAACGAGTTGATATGCGCTACAGCGGTAGTCTGGCCTCAACTGAAATGGCTTTGGGATCAACATGGCCTTGCCGGGTCACAACTTTTCAATATGCAGGTCAAGGCGCTCTGGAAAATTCGAACTTCAAATGAGGCCTGGAATGGCCGAGGTCGGCTGATAGTCGGATTGCTGTCGCTTCCAGCACGAGCATCGAGAGGCCATCGTCCGCTTAGGCCGATGATCAAGTAGGTGTTCAAAAAAGAGCCCAGCATCCGCTGGGCATCTCGCATCAACCATCTGGCAGATTTTGAGGCTCCCGAAAAGGTGCCACAAACTGTACTTTCCGGCCTAGTGGTGGGCCGAGTCGTCCAGGTGCTGGACGTCGTCCTGGATCGCCTGGTTGGCGATGTGGCGCAGGCGGATCATGTACATCAGGCCGCTGACGAACAGCCCGAACAGGGTGACCACCCAATAGATCGACATGTCCATCTTGATCATCAGGTAGTACAGCCCGGTCATCACCAGGATGGAGATGTTTTCGTTGAAATTCTGCACGGCGATCGAATGCCCGGCGCCCATCAGGATGTGGCCACGATGCTGGAGCAGGGCGTTCATCGGCACCACGAAGAAGCCGGACAGGCCGCCGATGATGACGAGCAGTGGCACGGCCAGCCACAGGCTATGCACGAAATTCATTACCAGTACGATCAGGCCCATCGCGATGCCGAGCGGAATGACGCGCACCGACTTGCGCAACGTGATGAACTTGGCGGCAATGATCGCCCCGGCAGCCACGCCCACAGCCACCACGCCCTGCAACATCGACGCCTTGGAAAGGCCGAGACCGAGGGCCACCTCCGCCCACTTGATCACGATGAATTGCAGTGTCGCGCCAGCTCCCCAGAATAGCGTGGTAACGGCCAGCGAAATCTGGCCGAGCTTGTCGCGCCAGAGCAGGGCCAGGCAGTGGTTGAATTCGTGGATCAGGAAAAGCGGGTTCTTCTTGAGCTGCTTGTGATCGACGCCGGTGTTCGGTACGTAGAAGTTGAAGACAGCCGCCATCACGTAGAGGACGCCGACAACGGTCAGGGCCATCTCACCGATGGTGTCGACGCCGGTATCGAACAGCGGGAAATCGAAGGCCAGCAGGTGCTGGGCAATGTCGGGACGAATCAGCGTACCGCCGATGACAACCCCGAGAATGATGGCGCCGACCGTCAGGCCCTCGATCCAACCGTTGGCGACGACGAGCAGGCGATGCGGCAGGTATTCGGTCAGGATGCCGTACTTGGCTGGTGAATAGGCGGCAGCGCCAAGCCCCACCACGGCATAGGCGGCGAGCGGGTGGGCGCCGAAGAACATCATGCTGCAACCGACAATCTTGATCGTGTTGCTGATCAGCATGACCCGGCCCTTGGGCATCGAGTCGGCAAAGGCGCCGACGAAAGCGGCGAGAACGACGTAGGAAACGGTAAAGAAAGTCTTGAGCAGAGGCTCGTACTCGGCCGGCGCATGCATCTCGCGCAGGGCGGCGATAGCAGCAATGAGCAGTGCGTTATCGGCCAGCGCGGAAAAAAATTGCGCGGCCATGATGATGTAGAAGCCGAACGGCACGAGAGTTTTGTCTCTTATATATGACTTTGGGCGAGGTTTATACCACGCTCAGGAATCGGCGCAAGGCTTGCGCGCTTGTCGGTCTTGTGCATGTCTGAAGCCGGCTGCGGAAAAGAGCAGCGTATGGCGCGCCGGTTACAGCCTGGTGACTATCGTGCCGGTCGCGTGTTGTTTTTTTGTACCCGGAACAGCCCGGCAACCCCGGAAAGCCGGTGGAATGTGATGAAATAGCGACCGCACACCATCCGGGAGAAACAACATGGCCGATCGGCGTTTGCAGGTATTCCATGCCGTAGCCAAACACCTCAGCTTTACGCGGGCTGCTGACGCGCTATTTATGACGCAACCGGCCGTCACCTTCCAGATCAAGCAACTGGAAGAGCAATACAGCACCCGCCTGTTCGAGCGACGGCACGGCAGCATTTCGCTGACGCCGGCCGGCGAACTGGTGCTCTCCTATGCTCAAAAAATTCTCGCGCTGTCCGACGAGCTGGATATCCGCCTGTCCGAGATGACCGGCGAAATGCGCGGCCCCTTGCTGGTCGGCGCCAGCACGACCATCGCCGAATTCATGCTGCCCAAGGTGCTGGGCGAATTCAATGCCATGTATCCGCAGGTGCGGGCCCGTTTGATCGTCGCCAATTCGGAAAGTATCGAGAGCCGGGTTGCCGAGCACACCATCGATGTCGGGCTGATCGAAGCACCGGCCAAGCTGGGCGGGCTGAGCAGCCACATCTGCTGCGAGGATGAATTGCGGGTGATCTGTGCCCCCGACTATCCGCTGGCCGGCATGCAGTCCGTCACTCCCAAGGCGCTGGAAGACTACGAGTTTATTTCGCGCGAGCCCGGTTCCGGAACACGTGAGATTACCGACGCCTATTTCCGCCGCCATCACGTAGCCCCGGAAAACCTCAAGATGCAAATGGAGCTGGGCAGCCCCGAGGCGCTCAAAGGCGTCGTCTCGACGGGCCTTGGCTTCGCCATCGTGTCGCGCGCCGTGGTCGACAAGGAATTGCAATTGGGCGACCTGGTTTCCATACCGCTCAAGCCGCCGCTGACGCGCAGCCTCTACCTGATTTTCCCGCAGGATCGCTTTCAGTCCCGGCTGACGGCGACCTTCATCGACTTTGCCAAGAGCAAGCTGAAAGAACTGGCTTTATGAAGACCTCCCGCCCGATTCGGGCACGTATCAACCAGGCGGCGATTCGTCACAATTACCGCCTTGCCAAGCAACATGCCCCCAATTCCCGCGCCTGGGCCGTCATCAAGGCCAATGCCTACGGCCATGGCCAATGGCGCGCGGTCGACGCCTTGCGCAGCGAGGCCGACGGCTTTGCCATGCTCGAATGCGAAAACGCCGTCGCCTTGCGCGAGGCGGGCATCACCCAGCCAATCCTACTGCTGGAAGGGGTTTTCAGTGCTCGCGATGTACGCGCAGTCATCGAGCATCGCCTGACCACGGTCATTCATTGCCCGGAACAACTGGAACTCCTGGTGCGCAATGGGCAATTCACCACCCCGGTCTCGGTGTGCCTGAAACTGAATACCGGCATGAACCGCCTCGGCTTCACGGCGCAAACCCTGCCCAAGGCGCTCGAGATCCTGCGCCAGTTGCCGGCCGACATCACCCTGATGACCCATTTTGCCGAGGCCGATGGCGAGCGCGGTGTGGCCTGGCAAATGGAGCGTTTCCGCAGCCTGGCTGGTGACTGGAACGGGCCGTGCAGCCTGGGCAATTCGGCCGCCATCCTGCGCCACCCGGAGGCGCACGGCGACTGGGTGCGGCCCGGCATCATGCTGTATGGCGCCAGCCCCTTTGCCGACCAGTCCGCCAACGAACTGGGCCTGCAATCGGTAATGACGCTGGAGAGCGCCCTTATCGGCGTGCAAACGCTGGAGCCGGGCGAACGGGTCGGCTATGGCGGCACCTTCACCGCCGAGCGGCCGATGCGTATCGGCGTCGCCGCCTGCGGCTATGCCGACGGCTACCCGCGCCATGCCCCGACCGGCACGCCGATTGCCGTGATGGGAAGGCTCACCCGCACCATCGGCCGGGTGTCGATGGACATGCTGGCCTGCGACATTACCGATATTCCCGAGGCCGGCATTGGCGCGCCGGTCACTCTGTGGGGCAACGGCCCGGCCGGCACGGTAGCGGCCGACGATGTGGCCACCGCTGCCGGCACCATCGCCTACGAATTGTTCTGCGCCCTGGCGTCGCGTGTGCCTGTCGTTCTCGATGGAGCGGACGACGGGGAAGGGCGCTGAATGGCCAAGGCAAAGACGATTTATTCCTGCACCGAATGCGGTGCGACGAGCCCGAAGTGGCAAGGGCAATGCCCGGGTTGCAATGCCTGGAACACGCTGGTCGAGACAGTGGCGGAGAAATCGACGCCGAGCAGCCGTTTCGAATCGCTGGCGCCTGCGGCCAAGTTGCAGAACCTGTCGGAAATCGAAGCGCGCGAAGCAGAGCGCATACCGACCGGCATTGGCGAATTCGACCGGGCGCTGGGCGGCGGCCTGGTGGCCGGCGGGGTGGTACTGATCGGCGGCGATCCCGGCATCGGCAAGAGCACCTTGCTGCTGCAGGCCTTGTCGCACCTGTCGCTTGGGCACAAGGTGCTGTACGTCAGCGGCGAGGAGTCGGGCGAGCAGGTGGCATTGCGGGCGCGCCGCTTGGGGCTGGATACCGGGCGGCTACAACTGATGGCCGAGATCAACCTGGAGCGCATCCTGTCCACATTGCAAGCCGAAAAGCCGGAAGTGGCGGTCATCGACTCGATCCAGACCCTGTGGTCGGATCAGCTCTCCAGCGCCCCGGGTTCGGTCGCCCAGGTGCGCGAATGTGCGGCACAACTGACGCGGCTGGCCAAGGCGGCCGGCATCACGGTCATCCTGGTCGGCCATGTAACCAAGGAAGGCGCCCTGGCCGGGCCGCGCGTGCTGGAGCACATTGTCGATACGGTGCTTTATTTCGAGGGCGACACCCATTCCAGCTTCCGCCTGGTGCGTGCCTTCAAGAACCGTTTCGGTGCGGTGAACGAGCTGGGCGTCTTCGCCATGACCGAAACCGGACTGAAAGGGGTCAGCAACCCGTCGGCCCTGTTCCTGTCGCAGCATGGGCAGGATGTGCCGGGCTCCTGCGTGATGGTCACCCAGGAGGGAACGCGTCCCTTGCTGGTCGAAATCCAGGCCCTGGTCGATACCGCCCACGGCAATCCGCGCCGCCTGACGGTCGGCCTCGATGCACAGCGCCTGGCCATGCTGCTGGCGGTGCTGCATCGCCACGCCGGCATCGTCTGCTTCGACCAGGATGTTTTCGTCAACGCGGTCGGCGGGGTCAAGATCAGCGAGCCGGCGGCCGACCTTGCGGTAATTTTGTCGATTGCATCGTCGTTAAAAAACAAGGCATTGCCATCGAAACTTATTGTATTTGGTGAGGTTGGCCTGGCCGGTGAGATACGACCGGCACCGCGCGGCCAGGAGCGCCTGAAGGAGGCGGCCAAGCTCGGGTTTACGCGTGCGGTGATCCCGGAGGCCAATCGACCGAAGCAGGCCATCCCCGGGATGGAAGTCATCGCGGTGAGGCGGGTGGAGGAGGCGGTAGCGCGGATACGCGAGATGGAATAAGCTGACGGAATATTACTTTTAGCCTACATGTTCAATCTCTCGCGCTATTTCTCGACGGTCAGCTTCATCCTCATCGTATTGGCCGCTGGCGTGCTTGGGCCGCTGTATCAGAAATTGTCGTTGCAGCAGATGCAGACTCTGGCCGAGAGCCGCAATGTGGCCATGGCGCAGACCTTCCAAAATGCCCTGCATGGTGTGGTGGAATCCTTGATCGGCAATTCGGTCGGGCGTGATGCGACGACGCTGCGCGATTCGGAAGACCTAAGGCACTTGCAGCAACAGGCTGCCGAACTGATGAAAGATACGGCTGTCGTCAAGATCAAGGTTTACAACCGGATCGGCAGCACGATTTTTTCCACCGATTCCGGGCAGATCGGTGAAAGCAAGCTGGATAACAATGGTTTCCGGGCTGCCATCAATGGGGCGGTCTTGTCGGAATTGACCCATCGCGACCGGATCGACACCTTCGAAGGAACCAAGTCAGACGTCGATGTCCTCTCCAGCTACATTCCCATCGTAGGCAAGGACAAGTCGATTGATGGCGTCTTCGAGCTTTACCAGAACGTCACGCCCTTCGTCGATCAGTTGCAGCGCAGCATGTGGTGGGCTACGGCCGTCGTCGTGCTGACCTTCGCCGCGCTCTATTTCATGCAATTCCTCGTCGTCCGCCGGGCACAGGGCATCCTCGAAGATCAGGAAGGGCGGCTCAAGGCGGCGCGCGACACGCTCGAACTGCAGGTCGAGGCGCGCACCGAGGAGTTGAAACGCACGAACAACCAGCTCGAAGGCGAAATCGCCGAACGCCGGCAGGCGCAAAGCAAGCTCAATTATCTGGCTTATCACGACCCGCTGACCGGGCTGGCCAATCGCCGCTGCTTCATTGAGCGGCTGGAGGAGAGCCTGCGCGAAACGGCACGGCGCGACGAGCGCTTGGCGGTGCTGTTTATCGACCTCGACCAGTTCAAGCAAGTGAATGACTCGCTGGGCCACGGTGTCGGCGATGAATTGCTGGTTTCCGTCGCTTCGCGGCTATCCGAGCACGTCCGCCTGATCGACATGCTGGCTCGCCTGGGCGGCGACGAGTTCATCTGCCTGATGGAAGGCGTGCGGCAAACCGAGGATGTCGAAATGTTGGCGAGCGAAATCCTTGCCGCCTTCGAGCAGCCTTTCAAGCTGGGAGATCACGAACTGTTCCTGACCGCTTCGGTCGGCATCAGCCTTTTCCCCGGCGATGGCGAAAGCGTGCTGGAGTTGATGCGCAATGCCGACTCGGCCATGTACCGGGCCAAATTCAGCGGGCGCGGCAATTTCCATTTCTACACGCCGGACATGACCCGCGAAGTGCAGGAACGCGTCCAGCTCGAAAACCTGATGCGGCGCGCCCTCGACAACGGCGAGTTCCACGTTCATTTGCAGCCCCAGGTCGATACCCGGAGCGGCCGCCTGGTCGGTGCCGAGGCCTTGGTGCGCTGGGAAAGCCCGGAGCTCGGGCAGGTCATGCCGACGCGTTTCATTCCGGTGGCCGAGGATTCCGGCCTGATCGTCGGGCTGG
>CAZDRS010000034.1:0-16898 GCA_964507585.1 uncultured Dechloromonas sp. | reverse complement strand
GGCGCCGGCGGTTTCGACGTCGAAATCTTCTCCGACCGCTCGGTCGCCCTGCCCCCGCTCAACCGCTTCCTGGCCAAGGATCTGATCGAGTCGACGCGGGCTGCCAAGATCCTCGGCCAGTTCCACAACATGCCGCCAGCCGACCGCGAGGCGATCAAGGAAGTGCTGCTCTGCATCTCGGAAATGGTCTGCGAGCTGCCATGGATCCAGGAACTCGACCTCAATCCGCTGATCGTCGATGAAAACGGCGCCATCGCCGCAGATGCCCGCATCGTCATCGACCACGCCGCCAGCGCCACCGGCGACCGCTATGCACACATGTCGATCTATCCGTACCCGGTGCATCTGATCCAGGAATGGCAGATGAACGACGGCCAGGTCGTCACCATCCGCCCGATCCGCCCGGAAGATGCGGACATGGAGCAGGAATTCGTCAAGGCCATGTCCGACGAATCGCGCTACTACCGCTTCATGGACACGCTGCGCGAGCTGACGCAAACCATGCTGGTGCGCTTCACACAGATCGACTACGACCGCGAGATGGCCCTGGTTGCCACCATCGCACTGGAAGTCGAGGACAACGTCGATGGCATCGAGCCGCCGGAAAAGCAGATCGGCGTTGCCCGCTACGTGGTCAATCCGGATGGTGAATCGGTCGAGTTCGCACTGGCTGTCGGCGACGACTGGCAGAAGTGCGGCGTCGGCCGCAAGCTGATGACGGCGCTGATCGAATGTGCCCGCATGAAAGGCTATCGTGCCGTGGTCGGCGACGTGCTGTCGACCAATGCCAAGATGTTCCGCCTGATGACCAGCCTGGGCTTCACCATCCACCCGCATCCGGACGACACCGCGGTGAAGCGCGTGGTCAAGCCGCTGACGGGCTGATCTGCCGATTTTCCGGGCTCTGCGGAGCCCGGACAAAGAAAAAGCCGGTCGAATCGACCGGCTTTTTTATGTTCCGAAAACGGGCGGTTTATTCGCCGAAGAAATTGATGTCGTACGGATACGACTTCTGGGGCACCTTGGAAGCGGCATTGCGAGCCGTCGTATCGACATCCTGCTTCTTGTCCCACCACAAGGCGCGGCCGGCCTTCTGGTCTTCGACCCACTGCGGGTTTTTGGCGAGTTGCTCGTTCATCCAAGTCTGGTGATCGGACACGTAGCTGGTATTGACGTCACCCATTTGCGCGAATCCTTCGAAAGTTCAACGAAATGAGGCGGATTCTATCACGTCAGTGGAAGACGATGGGGCGCGACTCGCCGGCACAATAGTCATCGAGAAAGGCGTCGATGGTTTCCTCGTTGCGCTCGTCGGCCGGAATTTCCTCGATGGCCAGGCGAAAGTGCTGTGCAAACGCACCATGCAGGAAGAGGATGCGGCCAGCCGATTTGTCCAGCAACTCGAAACCCATCAGTCGCGGGTAGGCCAGCACTGAAAAATGTTCGCTGTTGTAGAAGACGTTCATGGCGCAACTCCTTTGACGATCCCCACAGCTTTATTTACGGCCGGCCCACCGCTTTCTCAAGGGAGCGAGCTGAAATTTCGTGCGGCTTACGGGTAGAGCCCGCGCGTCGCCCGCGCCGCCAGCACCCGGCTGCAACCGATCACGAAGGCTGCCTTGCGGAGCGAAAGCTGGCGCGCCTCCGCCAATTGCCAGATGGCCGTGAAGGCCTCGGCCATGATCCGGTCGAGACGGGCGTTGATCTCCTCCTCGCTCCAGAAGAAGCTGGAAAAATCCTGCACCCATTCGAAGTAGCTGACGGTCACGCCACCGGCGTTGGCCAGTACATCGGGCACCACCGTCACGCCGCGCTCGGTGAGTATGGCCTCGGCTTCCGGCGTGGTCGGGCCGTTGGCGCCTTCGACGACGATGCGCGCCGCGACCTGCTCGGCGTTGTAGCGGTTGATCTGCGACTCCAGCGCCGCCGGCACCAGAAATTCGCAGGGCAAGGCCCAGAAATCGGCGTTGTCCAGGGTTTCCGTACCCGGGGCGCCGAGCAGGCTGCCATGCGCTGCGTGAAAGGCCTTGAGGGCAGCAATATCCAAACCTGACGGGTTATAGACCGTGCCGCTGACATCCTGCACGGCAACCACCTTGGCACCGGCCTGGGCGAACATCCGGGCACTTGCCTCGCCGACATTGCCGAAGCCCTGGACGATCACCCGCGCCCCTTCGATCGGCACATTGAGCCGCCGCGCCGCCTCGCGGGCGGTGACGAAGACGCCGCGCCCGGTGGCATCCTGCCGGCCGAGCGAGCCACCCAGCGCCAGCGGCTTGCCGGTGACGACACCAGTCACCGTGCGCCCCTCGCCCATCGAGTAGGTATCCATCATCCAGGCCATGGTCTGCGCATTGGTATTCATGTCCGGTGCGGGAATATCCTTGTCCGGGCCGATCATCGAACTGATTTCGCTGGTGTAGCGGCGGGTCAGGCGTTCCAGTTCGGAAGCATTGAGCTGGCGCGGATCGACCCGGATACCGCCCTTGGCACCGCCGAACGGCACATTGACCACAGCGTTCTTGATGGTCATCCAGCCGGACAGCGCCATCACCTCCGACAGCGTCACGTCCTGGTGGTAGCGGATGCCGCCCTTGCCCGGCCCGCGCGAGGTGTTGTGATGCACCCGGTAGCCTTCGAAGTGGGCGATCTCGCCGTTGTCGAGACGGATCGGCACATCGACGATCAGCGAGCGCTTCGGTCGGCGCAGGGTTTCCACCCAGGGTTGCAGCCCGGCTTCCAGCAGCGGTGCCACCTGTTCGATCTGGTGCAGGAAGATGCGCCAGGGGCCGATGTTTTCGGAGGAAATGTACGAAGGCAGTTGGGTCTGGGTCATGGCTTCACCTTTCATGCACCAAGCGTCATCAGGGTGGTATTGCCGCCGGCCGCGGTGGTGTTGATGCTGACCACGCGCTCGACGAGCATGCGATACAAAGGATAACCCTCGGCGGATGCCGTGAAAACCGGGATCAACGGGCCATCCTGTTCGGCCAGGCCAAGCCGCAGGGCGGGATCGTCGCTGGCCAGCAGCACCCCGGCCAGTCCCGACAAGGACTGGCGGGAACGAAATTCGATCTGCGCCGCCAATTCCGGCGGCAACAAGGCCGCCACGCCACGCGACATGGCGGTATCGAACAGCGCCGGCCGGTTGTCGGTGGCCAGCACCGCTGCCAGTTGCCGCAACAGTGCCTCTTCCTGCGCCGCCCCGCACAGCATGCGCCCGCGCGGGGCAAAGCGCAGTTCGTTGCGTTCGCCGGTCGGCCCCGGCAAAAGCACCCGGGTTTGCAGCAAGGTGTCCTCGGCGTATCGGGTGCACAACCGGGCGAGATCGCGCCGCTGGCTGTCGAAAGCCCATTCGGCAAAACGCTGGAAAGGCGATTGCGGATCGCGCAGGCCATCCGGCTCGCGCTGCCCGAGCATGGCCGGCAAGACCTGCGCATGCCCGGCCAGGCGATGCAGGTAGAGCGGCCCGCCGGCCTTCGGCCCGGTGCCGGACAAGCCCTCGCCACCGAAAGGCTGCACGCCGACCACGGCGCCGACCATGTTGCGATTGACGTAGAGGTTGCCCACCAGCGCCCGCTCGCGGATGGCCTCGATGGTTTCGTCGATGCGGCTGTGGATGCCCATGGTCAGGCCATAGCCGGCGGCGTTGATCCGTTCGAGCAGGTGCGGCAACTGGTTGCCAGCGAAGCGCAGCACATGCACTACCGGCCCGAACACTTCGCCGCGCAGATCGGCCAGCGCGTCGATTTCGATCAGGGTCGGCGGCACGTAGCAACCGGCGGCGCAGTCTGCCGGCAAGGGCAACTGGAAAACCGGCCGGCCCAGGCTGCGCATGCGTTCGATGTGCTCCAGCAGGCGGCTGCGGGCCTCCGCGTCGATGACCGGGCCGACATCGGTGCTCAGCGCGGCCGGATCGCCGATGCGCAGTTCCTGCATGGCCGCCTTCAACATGGCCAGCGTGCGGTCGGCGATGTCCGCCTGCAGGCACAGCACGCGCAAGGCGGAGCAACGCTGGCCGGCGCTGTCGAAGCCGGAAACCAGCACATCCTGCACGACCTGCTCGGGCAATGCCGACGAGTCGACGATCATCGCATTCTGCCCGCCCGTCTCGGCAATCAGCCGCGCCCCGCCACGCTCGGCCAGACTGCGGTTGATGCGCTGCGCCACTTCGGTCGAGCCCGTGAACACCACGCCTTTGACGCGCGGATCGGCGACCAGCCCGGCGCCGACCGTCTCCCCGGGGCCGGGCAGGAATTGCAGCACCTCGCGCGGGATGCCGGCCTCGTGCAACAAGGCAACGGCCAGGCCGGCGATCAACGGCGTTTGCTCGGCCGGCTTGGCGAGCACCGGACTGCCGGCCGCCAGCGCCGCCGCCACCTCGCCGATGAAAATGGCCAGCGGGAAATTCCACGGGCTGATGCAGACCACCGGCCCAGGGGCCACCTCGGCATCGATGAACGCGCCGGACAGCAGTTGCTGGGCGTAATAGCGGCAGAAATCGACCGCCTCGCGCACTTCGCCAACGGCATTGCCCCAGGTCTTGCCGGCCTCGCGCACGCACAGCCCGAGCAGTTTCGGACGATGCGCTTCGAGCAGGTCGGCCGCCTTGAGCAGCAGGCCGGCCCGCGTCGCCGCCGGCACGGCATGCCACACCGGCGCCGCCCGCTCGGCGTTGGCCAGCGCCAGCTCAAGCATTGCCGCATCGGCATTGACCACCCCGCCGACCCGATCGCTGCGGCGCGCCGGATTGGTGATGGGCAAGGCCTGTCCCTCCGGCATGGCGCCCGGCACCAGCGGCCCGGCCTGCCACTGCCTGGCCGACAGCGCCTGCAGCTGGTTGGCCGTGGCCGCGATGCTGCGTTCGTCGGACAAGTCGAGGCCCTGCGAATTGACCCGGGCCGGGCCGTAGATTCCGCCCGGCAACGGGATTGACGAATGCCGGCTGCCGGCGCTCAGACGAGCTTGCGCCAGCGGATCTTCGACCAGTTCGTCGATGGACACCGCCTCATCGACGATGCGGTTCACGAAGGACGAATTGGCGCCGTTCTCCAGCAGGCGGCGCACCAGGTAGGGCAACAGGGTTTCGTGCGTACCGACCGGCGCGTAGATGCGGCACGGCCGCCCGGTAGCCACCACGTTGTCGTAGAGCGGTTCGCCCATGCCGTGCAGGCACTGGAACTCGTAGTCGTCGACGCCGCGCGCCCGGGCCATTTCGGCCACCGTCGCCAGGGTGTGCGCGTTGTGCGTGGCGAACTGGGCAAAGATCGCATCCGGCGCCGCCAGCAGACGGTCGGCACAGGCTAGGTAGGAGAGGTCGGAATGCGCCTTGCGCGTGAAAACCGGGTAGTCGGCCAGGCCATCGACCTGGGCGCGCTTGATCTCGCTATCCCAGTACGCACCCTTGACCAGGCGAACCATGAAGCGGCGGCCGCTGCGGCGAGCCAGGGCGGTCAGTTCGTCGATGACGAAGGGGCAGCGCTTCTGGTAGGCCTGCACGACGAAGCCCAGGCCATCCCAGCCGGCCAGCGAGGCATCCTCGGCCAGCGCCGCGAACAGGTCGAGCGACAGTTCCAGGCGGTCGGCTTCCTCGGCGTCGATGTTCAGGCCGATGCCGTACTGGCGCGCCAGGCGGCACAAACCGGCCAGGCGCGGCAGCAGTTCGGCCATCACCCGGTCGCGCTGGCTGCGCACATAGCGCGGATGCAGGGCGGACAGCTTGACCGAAATGCCCGGCCCGGCCTTGACGCCTCGCCCGCCGCTGGCCGCGCCGATGGCGTGGATGGCCGTTTCATAGGCGGCGGCGTAACGCTGCGCATCGGCCGCCGTCAGCGCCGCTTCGCCGAGCATGTCGAAGGAGTGGCGGTAGCCGCGCGCCTCGTTGTTGCGGCTGCGCTCCAGCGCCGAGGCGATGTCCTCGCCCATCACGAACTGCTGGCCGAGCAGGCGCATGGCGAAATCGACGCCCTTGCGGATCAGCGGCTCCCCCCCTCTGGCCAGCAGCCGCGTCAGCGCCCCGCCCAGCGCGCTGTGTGACTGCGTGGCGACCAGCTTGCCGGTCAGCATCAGGCCCCAGGTCGCCGCGTTCACGAACAGCGACGGGCTGCCGCCGAGGTGGGACTTCCAGTCGCCCTGGCTGATCTTGTCGCGGATCAGCCGGTCGGCCGTGGCCGGGTCGGGGATGCGCAGCAAGGCCTCGGCCAGACACATCAAGGCGACGCCCTCCTGGCTGGACAGCGAAAACTCGTGCATCAGGTGATCGACACCGCTGGCATGGCTGCGCTGTTGGCGGACGGCCACTACCAGCCGCCGGGCCTCGGCGACGGCAGCCGCCCGGTCGTAAGCGAGCGCGGACAGTTCGCCGGCCAACACATTGACGCAAGCGGCCTCGTCGGCCCGGTAGGCGAGGCGCAAGGCCTCGCGGGTTTCCGTGCTCATGGCGCTCCTCCTCAGGCCTGGGCCTGCAAATGGCCAAGGCTCAGCGTGGCCGAGTCCTTGACCTCTTCCATGACCGGGTAGCTGTGCGTCTCGCGGATGCCCGGGATACCCGACAGCACGGCCCCCAGGAAGGTACGGTAGGCCGCCATGTCGGGGACGCGCACCTTGAGCAGGTAATCGTAGCCGCCGGCCACCATGTGGCATTCCTCGATTTCCGGGATGGCCCGCACGGCGTCACGGAAGGCCTCGAACACGCTTTGCGACGTGCGTTCGATGGCGATCTGCACGAACACCGTCAGCCCCAGGCCGAGCGCCTGGGGCGACAATCGGGCAACGTAGCCGGTGATCAAGCCGGCGGCCTCCAGCGACTTGACGCGCTCCAGGCAAGGCGTGGCGCTAAGGCCGACCTGCTTGGCCAGCGCGACATTGGTGATGCGGCCGTCGGCCTGCAGCGCGGCGAGGATGTCGAGGTCGATCTGATCGAGTTTGTGCATGCTGTTCTCCAGTGAATTCATTTGTTCAGTCGCCGGCCAGTTCACGCGCCCGACGGCAGGCGGCGGCGACCCCCAGGCGGGCAATGGCGGCCAGGCCATCCGGCGTTTCCATGGCCGCCAGCCCGGCCTGCGTCGTGCCGCCCGGGCTGCACACGGCGGCCTTGAGCGCCGAAGCGGTGCGCGGGTCGTCACGCAACAGGGCAGCAGCGCCAACGCAGGTCTGCCGCGCCAGGCGCCCGGCCAGTTCGGCCGGCAAGCCGGCGGCCTCGCCTGCGGCCGCCAGGTGTTCGACGAAGGAAAAGAAATAGGCCGGCCCGCTGCCGGCCACCGCTGTCGCCAGGTCGATGGCGGCTTCATCGGCCACCCAGGCGGTCTGACCGACGGCAGCGAATACTGCTTCGACCCGTGCCCGGTCGTCGGCTGACAGCCCGGCACCGAACAGCGTGGTCATGCCCTCGCCCACCACCACCGGCAGGTTGGGCATGGCACGAACGACGCGGGGATGCCCACCCAGCAGTTCTGCCAAACGGGCACGCCCGACGCCAGCGGCAATCGACACCACCAGCGCCCCGGCGCACAGGGCGATGAAATCGGCCAGCACATCGCCAAGCACCTGCGGCTTCAGCGCGATGATCACAATGGATGGCCGCAAACCGGCCAGCGCCGCAAGATCGCCATGCACCGCCACGCGGCTATCGGCCGGCAGCAAGGCGCGGGCGCGTTGCGGGTCACGGTCGATGGCCACCACCCCGGCTGCGGGATAAGCCCGGGCATAAGCACCGGCCAGCGCCGCGCCCATGTTGCCGCAACCGACAACCAGAACAGTGTTTTTCTCTACCACGGCTTTCTCCTTTGGTAATTCACGCGTTTCATTACGCTGTTTGCAGCAGCTTATTCGAGAAGAAAAGCAAACTCAAGTAGTTTTAACTATATTTTTTTGAATTTACAAGACACCAATCCAGCACAAAAACAACCGACAGAAGAATCCACTTTTTGACGGCAACAAAACAGCACAATCCTCTTTTTTAGCAGCCACTGGCACAGGCGCCGGCCGAGGCGTTATGCTGTGCCATTGCACTCAAACCATGGAGAAAGACAAACGTGAGCGCCCTGCTGCCCCAACCCGATCCCGATGGCCTGCTCGAATATTCGGTGGTTTATACCGACCGTGCACTGAACCACATGTCGCAGCGCTTCCAGGGCGTGATGAAGGACATCTCGCGGCTGCTGAAGAAGGTTTACAACGCCCATTCGGCCGTCATCGTGCCGGGTAGCGGCACCTTCGGCATGGAGGCCGTGGCCCGCCAGTTTGCCACCGGCCAGAAGGTATTGGTCATTCGCAACGGCTGGTTCAGCTTCCGCTGGACGCAGATTTTCGACATGGGCCGCATTCCCGAGCAGGTCACGGTGCTCAAGGCCCGCCAGGTGGGCAGCGGCGCCCAGGCGCCTTTCGCGCCCTGCCCGATCGACGAGGTGCTGGCCACCATCCGCGCCGAGCGGCCGGCCGTGGTTTTTGCGCCGCACGTCGAAACCGCCTCCGGCATGATCCTGCCTGACAGCTACGTCCGTGCCATCGGAGAGGCGGCACGCGAGGTGGGTGCCTATTTCGTGCTCGACTGCGTGGCGTCCGGCACGGTGTGGGTGGATATGGTGGCAAACAGCGTCGATGTACTGATCTCGGCGCCGCAGAAAGGCTGGAGCGCCTCGCCCTGCTGCGCACTGATCGGTCTTTCCGAACGCGCCCGGGTGCATATCGAAACGACGACCAGCACCAGCTTTGCCTGCGACCTGAAGAAATGGGCGCAGATCATGGAAGCCTTCGAGAACGGAGGCCATGCCTACCACGCCACGATGCCTACCGATGCGCTGGCGGCGAT
Organism: uncultured Dechloromonas sp.; assembly: GCA_964507585.1. Lineage (GTDB taxonomy): Bacteria > Pseudomonadota > Gammaproteobacteria > Burkholderiales > Rhodocyclaceae > Azonexus. The sequence continues at coordinate 8,089 of CAZDRS010000034.1, read as the reverse complement.
GCGTGACGTGATGCTGGAAACCGAGGCCTACGGTTTCGACAAGGTATGCGCCGAACAGCAGGAACTCGGCCGGCGTATCCGCGAACTGCTCGAAGCGCGCGGCTTCCCCAGCGTGGCGGCCGAGGGCTTCAAGGCGCCGGGCGTGGTGGTCAGCTACACCACCGACCCCGATATCCAGAGCGGCAAGAAGTTCATTGCTGCCGGCCTGCAAACGGCGGCCGGCGTACCGCTGCAATGCGACGAGGGGCCGGATTTCCGCACTTTCCGCATCGGCCTGTTCGGTCTGGAAAAGTTGCACGAGCCGGCACGCACCGTGGCCAACCTGGCCCGGGCGCTCGATGCAATCCTAGCCTGAGAAAACGTCGATTAATTCGTCATTCCCGCCTGCGCGGGCATGACGAATAGCGAATACATCAGCACTGCCCCCAAGCGTCAGGCTGCGTCACTTCTTCCACTTCGCCCAGGGGTCGTCCTGGGCGCCAGGCGGTGTCCAGACACCTCCAACGTCACGCTGGCCGTAGCCCGTACGTTGGCTGCCGCCCACCTCCCGCTGCGCGGCTTTCTTCGCCCGCTTTTCGCGTAAACGCTGGGCATCCTCGAGACTCAGTTCGGCTGGCCGACCGGGTACCTGATCCCGCGGCACGATGCGATCCCGCGGCGGCTTTTCGAATTCGGCGGCAGAAGCCCGAGGCAGGTTCTTGAACTGGTAGAGGTAAAAGGCTTCGACCTTTTCGCGCGCCCAATCGGTTTTCTTGAGGAACTTGATGCTGGCGTCGATGCTCGGATTTTTGCTGAAGCACTGGATATTCAGGTAGGCGTAGAGAATCTCGTAGCCATAGTGCTCGACGATCTGCGTCAGCAACTCCTTCAGGCTCAGGCCATGCAAGGGGTTATTCTGATAATCGATTTCAGCGCTCATAACAGTTCCCGCAGCCCGGACAAAGCCGGAATTTTACCTTCAGCCAACCCGGTACTCGCCGCCTCGTCCTCAGCGATCGCGCAAAAAGGCCATGAAAGCATCGGCCGACAAGGGCCGCGAGAACAGGTAGCCCTGCCCTTCATCGCAACCGAGGCCAGCCAGCAACTGGCGCTGCGCCTCGGTTTCGATGCCTTCGGCTATCGTCTTCAGGCCCAGTTGGGCCGCCAGTTGCAGCACCATGCGGGCGATGCCGTGGTTCTCGGCATCGCAGTGTTCGCCGCTGACGAAAGCGCGGTCGATCTTCAGGCGTTCGACATCGAGGCGGCGCAGGATATTGAGCGACGAATAGCCGGTACCGAAATCGTCGATGGCCACCGCCACGCCGGCCTGGCGCAAGGCAGCCAGCTTTTGCTGGATCAGTTCGAAATTGTCGATGGCGACCGACTCCGTCAATTCGATCTCGACATGGGCGGGATCGACGCTATAGATCGCCATCGCCGCCACCAATTTCTCGACGAAGTCCGGCTCGCGGAACTGGACATGCGAAACGTTGATGGCGATGCGGAAATCGCGCACCCCCTCGGCATTCAGCCGCGCCAGGAACTGCAGGGCGCTGCGCATCACCCAGTCGCCCAGCACCACCATCAGGCCGGATTGCTCGGCGAGCGGAATGAAGCGGTCGGGCGGCACGAAATGGCCTTCCTCGGTTTTCCAGCGCAGCAGCGCCTCGGCGCCGACCACGCGGTCGCTCGCCAGATCGATGAAGGGCTGGTATTGCAGGAACAGGTGCTCGGTCGAAAAGGCCTGGCGCAGGCTGTTCAGGAGTTGCATCCGGTCGCGGGCTTCGATGGCGTGCGCCGGCTCATAGAACATCGATTTGCCGCGCTGGAAATTCTTGGCTTGCTTGAGTGCCACGCTGGTATTTTTCAGGATCTCCACCGCCTTGTCCTGCTTGCCATCGATGGCAAGCAGGCCGGTGGTTGCCGACAAACGCAGCTCCTGCCCATCGACGGAGAACGGCAGGGCGAAGATCTGGGCAATGCGCTCCGGCTTGACCTCGCAGGCATTGCCGAGCAAGCCGAAAACATCGTTGCCAACCCGGGCGACGGCAACCGATAACGGGAAGGAAGCACGCAAGCGCAGCGCTACCGCCTCCAGCACCTGGTCGCCGAAAGCCTGGTCGAGAATGCTGTTGATATCGGAGAAGCCGTCGATGTCCACCAGCGCCACCCGATCGGCACTTTGCGGGCGGCACTCGATCAGCCCGATGAAGCTGTTGCGGTTGGGCAGGTGTACGAGCAGATCCTCGAAGGCCAGGTCGTAAACCTTCTGGTAAAGCTGGGTATTCTCGAAACCAATGGCGATGTTGCTGCAAAAGACCTCCAGCAGCTTGCGATCAACCTCGGTCAGCGGGTAATCGAGATCGACGAAGGCAGCCATCGTATGGTTGTCCTGGGCCGAAAAATACAGGCAGGTCGCCTCGCCGAAAGCATGCTGGCGCTTGCCGAGCGTATCCTCCAACACCCGCCTGACGCGCTCATCGGGAACATCGGCCAGATCGCGGCCTATCCATGCCGAATAATGCCCGGCCGCCGCCAGCACATAGGGCGCCACCCCATTGATCGTCGCTGCGGCACAGACCAGCCCCTCCTCGCCAACCCCGAGCAGGGCACAAAGCTGGGTAACGACCCCCTCGGCAAAACGGCGCAGGCCATTCGGCTTGCTCAACTCCATCGTTGCATTGACGATCATTTCCAGGCCGCGCCGGGTCGCCTCCAGCTGATGTATCTGCCAGAAGGAACGAATGGCGACCGTGATGCTGGTGTAAAGGCGAACGCGGGTCAGCTCCGACTTGGTCTTGTAGTCGTTGATGTCGTAAAGCCGGATGGTCTCGATCTCCGGCGCATAGCCCGGTTGGCCGGTACGCAGGATGACGCGGGTGGCACGATTGCCCAGTTCCTCGCGCAGATAGCGCACCAGCTTCAGGCCGGCGTCCTCGGTTTCCATGACCACGTCGAGCAGGATGACGGCGATATCCGTTTCCGTGCGCAGCATCTCCGCCGCCTCGGCCCCCGAACGGGCATGCAGGAAACTCAGGGGCCGCCCCTCGACAGTCACGCCGCGCAAGGCGAGCAGCGTGACCTCGTGCACATCCGGCTCGTCATCGACGATCAGGATGCGCCAATGAGCCGTTGCCAGATCGGCCGGCACGCTTTCCTCTTCCTCGAGGAAAGCCAAGGGTGCGTCGTCTTCGTTTTCAAGCATCCACATTCCCCTTCGCTTGCTCACCGGCTGGCGCCACGACAGGCAAGCGGACAATGAAACGCGCCCCCTGCCCGGGTGCGCTGACCACATTGATCCGCCCGCCGAGCAGATCGACTACCAGGCTGAACACGATATGCAGACCGAGCCCCGAACCACCCTGACCAAGGCGGGTGGTGAAGAACGGATCGAAAATGCGCTTCTGGTGCTCGGCCGAAATACCGCAACCATTATCGCTGACAGTCAGGACAATCCAACCCGGCTCGGCCACCGCGGCCACAATATGGATTTGGCCGCTGTCGCGCCCGACAAAGGCATGGAGCAGCGCGTTATTGATCAGGTTGATCAAAATCTGGCCAAGCGGCCCCGGATAGCTGTCGAGCACCAAGCCGGAAGGCACCTTGTCGATCAGTTGGTACGGCGAGCGACGAATGCTCGGCGCCATGGCCAGCGTAATCTCGCGCACCACTTCCTGCAGGTCGAACGAGCGGCGCTGGTAGCTGGACTGATCGACCGCCAGTTGCTTGAAGCTGCCGATCAGTTCCGCCGCCCGGAACAGATTGCGCTCGACGATCTGCCCGGCCTCGCCAACCACGCCCAGGAAGCGATCCAAGGCGCTACGGGTGAGGCCGGACGCCAGCTTGCTGGAAAACTGGCGATGCTCGTCGAGCAGCGTGGTTGCCACGGTTACTGCATTGCCGATGGGGGTGTTCAGCTCATGCGCAATACCCGCCACCAGCGCCCCCAGCGAAGCCAGCTTTTCGGTGCGCAGCAACTCGTCCTGGGCGCGCTGCAGATTGCCCAGGGTAACGCCGAGTGCCGCATTGGCCTCGGCCAACTCATGGGTACGACGGGCAACGCGCTCCTCAAGCGTGGCATTCAGTTGCTGGATTTCCGCCTCGGCCCGCTTGCGCTCGGTAATGTCGCGCACAACGCCGACAACGAGCGGCCGGCCATCCTCGACAAAACTGCTGAGTGCCACCTCAGCATCGAAGGGCGTTCCATCGCTCCGGATATGCACCCACTCGAAACGCTGCGGCCGCCCGGCAATCGCTTCCTGAATCTTGGCCATCGCCTGCTCGCTCGACGCTTCACCATTCGGTTGCTGCGGTGGCGAGAAATGACCTGGCGCTTGCCCGATGAAACACTCGCGCGTACTGCCGAACATCCGCAAGGCCGCGTCGTTGCAGTCGATGGTGACCCCCTGGTCGGTTACCAGGATGGCGTCGTTGGCATGGCTGACCATGAAATTGAAGCGCTGCAGCTTGATCTCGGCGGCCTGGCGTGCCCGTTCGGTCTGCCGCAAGGCGGTGATGTCCTCCTGCAGCATGACCAGCAGTTCCTTGCCATCGACCCGCACCCGCCGGGCGCCGACGCGGCACAGCAGGCGGCTGCCATCGCCCCTGACGAATTCGGCCTCGTAGTCGTTGACCTGGCCTTCGTTCTCGATCAGCGCGACCACGTGCTGGCGATCTGCCTCGTTGGCCCAGAAATCGATTTGCTTGCCGTTGCGCCCGACAATTTCCGGCAAGCTGCGCTGGAACTGGCGCAACCAGGCCTGGTTGGCATCGACGACACCGTAATCGTGCGATATATCGGACACCAGCATGGCAACCGGCGACGCGTTGAAGATCGCATGCCGCGTCTCTTCGCTGGCGCGTAATTCGGCCTCGGCCCGGCGGCTATCCGTCACATCCACATAGGCCACGATCATCGCCTTGCCATCGGCGGTATCGACCATGTCCGCAAACAGCACATGCTGGCGCAATTCCCCGTTCTTGCGCCGCAGAACGACCTCGAAATCATGCACGCGACCGATGGATTGCGCCCCCTGGATCAGCTGGTCACGCTGCGCCGGATCGACCCAGGTGCCAAGCACATCGCCCCCCCGCCCTTCGGCCTCGGCCGGGCTGAAGCCAAAGGCGTGATACCAGGCATCATTCCAGTGCGTCTGGCTGAACTGTTCGCGCTCATGCGTAAAGGACATCGGTACCGGCGCCAGCTGGAACAGCGCGGCGAAGCGTGCTTCACCCAGGCGAATCTGCGCCTCGGCCTCCTTCAGTGGCGTCACGTCCACCGTCACGCAAAGCGCCGCCGGCGTTCCGTCGAAATCGATCAGGCGGCTGGAATACATGCTCCAGCGCTCCTCGCCGCTCGGCGTCTGCATGTGGATCAACTGCCGCTCCAGGCTGCCCTTTTCCAGCAACGCCGTGCGGTGCGCATTGGCCGCGCGCTCGTCGGGCAACAAGCCGAGCTCCGCACCCGAGCGGCCAAGCACCTCGGATCGCGTCATGCCAACCTTGTTGAGGAAAGCCTGGTTGACATCCAGCAAGGCGCTATCCGCCAGACGAAAAATAATGACCGACTCCGGGAAGGCCTCAAATATCGTTCGCAGGCGTTGCTCCGAAACGGACAGATTGGCAACCAGCCGGTTATACGACTCGGCCATCGCGGCAAACTCGCCGCTGCCCGGCACCTCGACCGGCTGCAGCATGGCGCCCCCCTGCATGGCCGCCTGCCCCCTGGCCAGGGTCTGCAGCGGTCGCAACACCAGGCGATGCATCATGCCCACCAACAGCAAGGCAGCCAGGACAACGACGACAAGCTGCGCCCAGCCAAGGTATTTGGCCTCGCTGTACGCCGCCAGCAAATCCTTCTCCGGCTGGATGTAGGCAACTGTCCAGTTCGTACTGCGCATTCGCGACACGAAGTAGCGATACCCCTCGCCACGGACGACATAGCGCCCATCGCGCACGCCCTCGGCCGGCACAGCCCCCCCCTGGTCAGCTAGTAATGCAGAGGCATGAGGTAGCTGATGGACATCCGGCAGGGTGCCAACAATACTCAAATCGGCAAAACCACTGGCCAGTACCCGATTTTTGTCGTCAATGATGATCAGCCGGGCATTGGCACCGGGCAGGCGAACCAGCAGCGGCCCCAGGAGATCGTGCAACTTGAAGGCGGCAACCAGCGCGCCATCGGCCTTGCCCGGCAAGGGCACGCCAAGGAGAGCCAGGGGCTGCTCGCCCAGCGTCACGATCCGTGGCACTGCCAGCGATGGCACGATGCCGGCCTGTGCGTCGCGATAAGCTGCCAACACCTTTTCCGGAACCGGCCCCGTCCCGGAAACCGCCCCCCGCTCCCCGGGGAGGATCACGTAAATCTCGGCAACATCCGGTAGATTCGCCTTCCAGGCAGCCAGGTCTGCCGCGATCTCGGTCAGATTGCCTCGGGCCACGACCCGCGAACTGGCCAGGAGATTCAGGCTACCCAAGGGCTGTTTCAAGGCCCGGCCGAACACATCGTCGCGCCGCGCCAGGATCCCGTGCGCATCGCTGCTCAGGCGATCGTCGAGCGAGCGATGCCAGCGGCGCATCGTGTCGGTCACGGCGATCAACGCAACGGCGACCAACAGAATCAGCACCAGCAGGATGCGGCTATGAACCTTGATGGTTTGTCTCCAAGCCCATAGGAAAGTGACCCAGGCATTATTTTTGATAAATTATTGTCAAATGTACTACCCCGCCCAGGTAACTTCAAGGAAACTGCAACGGTCACGACAACCTGGGCAAGCCGTAGCAGGATGGCGGCCACCAACCGCCCCGACAAGCCAAGAAAGCTTGCTGCCAAGCGGGTCGCGGAATCCAGCCCGAAAACGATAAGGGCGATGCGTCAACGCATCGCCCTTCTTCATTCTTCGCCGGTACCGGCCACAGCCCATGCCGGAAGCTAGCCCGCATCAGGCTTGCCAAGCCATTTCCGCTCCCCGGCCGGCACCTCGAACGGCAGCCAGTTCTCCGGTGGCGGCAATGGGCAGGTGGCGAAGGCGGTGAAGGCGCACGGCGGATTGAAAGCAAAGTTGAAATCCAGCCGGATGCGCCCACCAGCGGCCGGCATAGCCTTCAGGAAGCGCCCGGCACCGTAGGTCTCCTTGCCGCTGCTACGGTCGCGAAAAACGAAGAACAGCTCCCGCTCATTGACCGACATCGGCAACAAGGTGACGCGCTGGCCAGCCACCTCGAATACCGCCTGGTGCGTCACCGCAACCGGCTTGAGATCGCCCGTCACGTTCGGCACCTCGATCACCAGGGGCTGCGCCAAGGCCTGCCAATCGGCATCGATGACCCATGCCGCGTCGTAGTCGTAATACGGCACGCCCGAAAACGTCTGCCGGGTCGCCCAGCCTCGATCCCGCACCCGGGCAGCCAGTCGGCCATCGCGCTCGACCACGAAGAAAGCCCAGGGCGGACAATCGACCACCGTCGCAGCCCCCGCGCGATCCGTCGCCAATTCCTGCGCCTCGCCGGCGACCGGCAACCAATGCAACGCCTCGCCCGACCACGCCAGATCGCCCAGATGCAGCGGCCCACCCGGCAGGCGCACCACGCAATCCTCGCCGCTCCCTACCCGGTTCATGCCGGGTTCCAGCCAACACAGCCCAACCAGGCCGATCCAGCTATCCGGGCTGGAAAGTTCCGCCTGGCGGGCATTCCGCCAGGCTTGCCAGGCGACATTATTCCGCTCTGCCAATCGATCCCCTCCTCAACGCCCGGAAAAGCCGGAATGCATGCCGATCAGCCCTTTGCAAAACGCATGATGCCGTTTTCGCAACTGACCTTGATCATATCCTTGGCGGCGAACTTGCCTTCCAGAATGGCCCTGGCCAGCGGGTTCTCGATCTGCTGCTGAATGGCGCGCTTGAGCGGCCGCGCGCCGAACAACGGGTCGAAACCGGCCTTGGCCAGTTCGGCCAGGGCGCTGTCGTCGACCGTAATCGCCATTTCCAGCTGCGCCAGACGTTTTTCCAGATAACCAAGCTGGATGCGGGCGATGCCGGCAATGTTTTTCTCGTCCAGGCTGTGGAAGACCACCACCTCGTCGATGCGGTTGATGAACTCCGGCCGGAAG
>CAZDRS010000033.1:0-16927 GCA_964507585.1 uncultured Dechloromonas sp. | reverse complement strand
TGCCTACGTGACGCTGGAGCCGTGCAGCCATTACGGCCGTACACCGCCCTGTGCCGAGGCACTGATCGCTGCCGGCGTATCGCACGTTGTCGCGGCGATGACCGATCCCAATCCGCTGGTTGCTGGCAAAGGCTTGGCCCTGCTGCAGGCTGCCGGCATCGCAACGGCGAGCGGCCTGCTGGAAAACGAGGCACGCGAACTGAATATCGGTTTTGTCTCGCGCATGACCCGCGGCCGTCCCTGGTTGCGCTTGAAAGCGGCGGCCAGCCTCGATGGCAAGACGGCGCTGCACAACGGCGTCAGCCAGTGGATCACCGGCCCGGATGCCCGGCGCGACGGCCATGCCTGGCGGGCACGGGCCTGCGCCATCCTGACCGGCATCGGCACGGTGCGTGACGACAATCCGCAACTCAACGTGCGTGACGTCGAAACGCCTCGCCAACCTTTGCGCGTCGTGGTCGATAGCAAGCTGGAAACACCGCTCGACGCCCGTATTTTGCAAGGCGGTTCGACGCTGATTGCCGGTGCTGTCGAGAATGCCGGGCGAATCGAAGCGTTACGGGGGGCTGGTGCCGAAGTGCTGATCCTGCCCAATGCTTCCGGCAAGGTCGATTTGGCAGCACTGCTGGCCGCCTTGGCCCAACGCGGCATCAACGAAGTGCACGCCGAGGCCGGTTTCAAGCTGAACGGTTCGCTGCTGCGCGAAGGCCTGGTTGATGAACTGCTGCTTTACCTCGCTCCGTGCCTGATTGGCCACGAGGCAAGCGGCCTGTTCAACCTGCCGGAATTGACTACGCTAGACGGCAAGCGCCGTCTGCAGATTCGCGACCTGCGTCAGGTCGGGGCAGATATCCGGGTACTTGCCCGTCCTTTGTAGGGCCACAAACGGCACAGCCGGCGTCCTTCTTGAAGCGGACGGTGCGCCATTCCATCTCCAGCGCATCGAGCAACAACAGCCGTCCGCTCAGCGATTCGCCGATGCCGGCCGCGAGCTTCAACGCCTCGGCGGCCTGCATGGTGCCGACGATGCCGGTCAGCGGGGCGAAGACGCCCATCACCGCACAGCGTACCTCCTCGACATCCTCGCCTTCGGGGAACAGGCAGTGGTAGCACGGCGCATCGTCGCGACGCAGGTCGTACACGCTGACCTGGCCATCGAAGCGGATGGCGGCACCGGAAACCAGCGGCTTTTTGTGATGCACGCAGGCCCGGTTGATGGCATGCCGGGTGGCGAAATTGTCGGTGCAGTCGAGCACGATATCGGCCGTGGCGACCAGCGCATCGAGCGCTTCCCCGGACAGGCGTTGCTGTAATGGGACGATGTCGATTTCCGGATTGATCGCCAGCAGGGCCTGTTTGCCCGATTCCGCCTTGGCCATGCCGACGCGGGCCTGGGTGTGCAGGATCTGCCGCTGCAGGTTGGTGAAGTCGACATGGTCGTCATCGACCAGCGTGATCTTGCCGATGCCGGCCGATGCGAGATAAAGCGCTGCTGGCGAGCCCAGTCCGCCGGCGCCGACGATCAGCGCATGGGTGGCCAGGATGCGCTCCTGGCCTTCGATGCCCAGTGCATCAAGCAGGATGTGGCGGCTATAACGGAGAAGCTGGTCGTCAGTCATGTAGTCGTTAGTTTTTGTAGTTAGTCGCTAGTCGGCAGAATCTCTTGCTAACGACGACCTGCTATCGACTAAAGACTATTTGTATTCGCGCCACTCCGGTGGGGTGTCGTCGTGGTCGCCGTGCGGGTGATGCTCCCAGGCCTTGACGTAGGCTTCCTGCGAGGAGCGCTTGAGGCGCTTTTCCGGCGCTTCCATGTTGTGCAGTTGCGTGTCCTCGACGTAGTAGATCAAGGCGCGGGTCAGCTTGGTCAGCAGGGTGTTGTCGAGGTGGTAGCCCTTGTCGATCAGGTGCTCGTCAAGCTCGCGCAGGGTGTGCTGTTGCAGGTCGTAACCGATGCCCAGTGTGCGCGACTCGTCTTTGCCGCGCACCTCGACATCTTCCAGGCGCTGCAGGTCATCGGCCGCCTCGGGTACCTGGCCGGGAGGGAACTTGGAAAACAGGATTTCCCGTTTCTTCTTCAGATCGGAGTCCGGCATGATCCCTCCCGCGTGGTCTTTACTGCGCTTTATTCTGCATGATCTGCAGGCCCTTGAGAAGATTGAGCGCCTGCTGGAACTGGTAATCGCTCTTGGTGGCGTATTCCAGACGTGGCGGCAGTTCGTCCTCGGCCTCTTCCTTGCCGTTCTTGTCCTTCTCCTTGCCCGACTTGGCCGGCGATTTGGCTTGCGGCTTGGGGTCGGCCTTGGGGGCTTCCTTGTCGCGGTCGTTGCTCAGGTGGCGGTCGAGATCGGCCTCGCGGATGCGCATCGACGATGCGGCGCTGGCGCCATTGGCGCTTTCCTCGACGACGATGTCCGGCGTGATGCCCTTGGCCTGGATGGAGCGGCCCGACGGTGTGTAATAGCGGGCCGTGGTCAGCTTGATGGCAGTATTGCCCGGTAGCGGTAGCACGGACTGCACCGAGCCCTTGCCGAAGGTCTGGGTGCCAACGATGATGGCGCGCTTGTGATCTTGCAGCGCGCCGGCGACGATCTCGGAAGCCGAGGCCGAGCCGCCGTTGACCAGCACGACCATCGGCACATTCTTGGCCTCGACCGGCAGCAGCTTGAGCGGGTCTTCCTTGGTGCCGCGCTGGTAATCCTGGACGCGAGCCTTGAATTCCTGCTTGGCATCCTCGGTGCGGCCGTCGGTGGAAACCACCTTGACGTCCGGCGGCAGGAAAGCGGCGGAAACGCCGATAGCACCGTGCAGCAGGCCGCCCGGGTCGTTGCGCAGGTCGAGCACCAGGCCATTCAGCTTGTTGCCGTCCTTGTACAGGCCTGCGACATGCTTGGCGATCTCGGCAATGGTGTTTTCCTGGAACTGGGTGATGCGCACCCAGCCGTAGCCTGGCTCGACCAGCTTGGATTTGACGCTCTGCACCTTGATTACTTCGCGCACCAGCGTGATCTCGATGGGCTTGGCTTCACCCTTGCGCAGGATGGAAATCTTGATCGGGGTCTTCGGCTTGCCGCGCATTTTCTTGACGGCGTCCGACAGCGACAGACCCTTGACCGGCGTATCGTCGAGCTTGAAGATCAGGTCGCCGGCCTTGACGCCGGCTCGGTAGGCCGGGGTGTCTTCGATCGGCGAGACGACCTTGACCAGGCCGTCTTCCATGCCCACTTCGATACCCAGGCCGCCGAATTCGCCCTGGGTGCCGACCTGCAGATCCTTGAAAGCGTCGGCGTCGAGATAGGCGGAGTGCGGGTCGAGGTTGGAGAGCATGCCGGAAATGGCATTGGTGATCATCTTCTTGTCTTCGACCGGCTCGACATAGCCCTGCTTGATGGCGCTGTAGACCTCGGCGAAAGTGCGCAACTCGTCAATGGGCAGGCCTGGCTTGGTTTCCTTTTCGGCCAGCGCCGGAATGTGCAGGCTGATAAGGGCGCCGGCGACGAAGGCGCCAACGGTCAGGCTGATGGTTTTTGCTTTGCTCATTTCAAACTTGCCCATTTCATCGGGTCGATCGGTTGCCCTTGGTGGCGGAGTTCAAAGTATAAACCGGATTCCGGATTGCCCCCGCTGTTGCCTACCGTGGCCACGGTTTCCCCGCCTTTCACGCTTTGCCCAACCTGCTTGAGCAAGGAGTCGTTGTTGCCGTAAATCGACAGGTAGGCATCGCCGTGGTCGACGATCAATAAATTGCCGAAACCGCGCATCCATTCCGAGAAAACCACCCGGCCGTTGGCAATGGCCTTTACGTCGCTGCCGGTACCGGCCCGAATGAACAGGCCGCGCCAGGTGCCGCCGCCATCGCGTGGCGACCCGAAGCGGCCGGATACCGCGCCGCGTACCGGCAGGCGCAGATTGCCCCGCTGTCGGGCAAAACTACCGTCGCTGGCCGCGGGCTCGTAGCGGTTCTCGGCTTCGACGGTGCGCTGGCGTGCCGTCTCGGTGGCGACTGGCGGACGAGGTGTTTCCTTTTCCTCCACGGCTGCCGCGCGATGCTTGTCCTTTTGCTGCTGGGCAGCCAGTCGGGCGGCTTCCGCGGCGCGTGCCGCTTCCGCAGCCTTGGCGGCCTTGGCCGCTTGTGCGGCCTGGGCAGCGAGGATTTTCGACAGGCGGTCGATCAGGTTGCTCAGCCGCTTCTCGTTCTGCTGCAGGTTGCCGATTTCCTTGCGCTGCGCATTCACCTTGCTGGAAATCTGGGCATACAGGTTTTTGCGCTCCTCGCGCTGCTTCTGCAATTCGGCGTGGCGTTTCTGCTGTTCGGCCTCGATTTCCGCCAGCTCGGCCGCGCGTTCCTTGGCGTCGGCGGCGAGAGCCTTCTTCTTGTCCAGCGTAGCATTGATTTCGCCCATCAGTTCGGCACGGGTCAGGGCGATAGCCGACATGTAGTGCAGGTCGCGCGCCATCTGGTTGGGGTCGTCGCCATTGAGCAGGAGCTGCAGCGAGTCCGGTGTGCCGCGCAGGTATTGCTTGTAGAGCAGTTTTTCCAATTGCGTCTGTTGCTGGCCGAGGGTGATGCCCAGTTCTTGCGATTGCTGTTCGAGGCCCTTCAGCTTGCGCTGCAGTTGGCCGCGTTGATCGCCCAGTTCGTGCAACTCGCGCTGCAGGCCGGAAATCTTGCGCTCCGATTCGCGCAGGCGATCTGCCGCATCGGCCTTGTTTTCCTCGCTGGCCAAAAGCTCCTTGCGCAGCCCGTCGATGCGGCTGCGCAGTTCACCCAGGTCGGCCTGCTTCTCGGCAATTTCCGGGGGGGCGGCCGGCGGGGCGGGCTTTTTCTCGGCCGCTGGCTTGGCGTGCGCTGCGCTACCCAGCGCGGCAGCAATCAATGCCACGGCCAGCCGGCGGCTCCACGAGGCGACAAGGCGTTGGCCAAACAGCGAATTTCCGGGAAACATTGAGATTGATTTCGATTAAGCCAAACGGGAATCGCTATTTTATAATGCGCTATTCAGCCATAACGAGGTTTTGTCTTGGAAACGCCTTCCTTCAGCCTGATCGACAAACAGGAACACATTGAACTGGCCGCCCGTGCCCTGAAATCCATCGCGCACCCCCTGCGCCTGAAGATTCTGTGCGTCCTCGGCGAGCAGGAAGCCTGCGTGCAGGAAATCGTCGATGCAGTCGGCACCTCGCAGAGCAATATTTCCCAGCATCTGGCCATCCTGCGCGAAAAGGGCGTGCTGGTCACGCGCAAGGATGCCAATCGTGTTTTCTACCGGGTGGGCGATCAGCGCACCCTGCAGCTTGTTGGCATGATGCGCGAAGTTTTCTGCGGTACGGAGGCCTGATCGATGCCGATGGAATTCATCAACCAGAACATCATGCTCGTTGCGCTGGTCGTGGTCAGCGGCTTGTCGCTGCTCTGGCCGCTTTTTGCCCGTCCGTCCGGCAATAGCGTGTCGCCCGGCGAGGCGACGCAACTGATCAACCGCGAAGATGCGCACATTGTCGATGTGCGTGAGGCCGGCGAATTTGCCGGCGGCCATCTGCCGGATGCCGTCAATATCCCGGCCGGCCAATTGGCTGAACGCATGGGCGAGCTGGACAAGTTCAAGGGTAAGCCGTTGATCGTTTGCTGCGCTTCCGGCATGCGCTCTAACAAGGCGTGTGGCGAACTGAAGAAGCAGGGTTTCGACCGGCTGTATAACCTGGCTGGCGGTGTCGATGCCTGGGTTGGGGCCGGTTACCCGATCAAGAAGGCGGGCAAGAAAAAATGAGCGCCCGCGTCCTGATGTACACCACGGCGGTCTGTCCGTACTGCATTCGCGCCAAGCAATTGCTCAAGGCGCGTGGCGTGACCGAGATCGAGGAGGTGCGTGTCGACCTCGATCCCGAGCGGCGCGATGAAATGATGCAAAAAACCCAGCGGCGTACCGTGCCGCAAATCTTCATTGGCGACACCCATGTGGGTGGTTGCGATGATCTGCATGCACTCGATGCCGCCGGCAAACTGAAGCCGCTGCTCGAAGCCTGAACAACACCGATTCATTCTCAGAAAGAAAACCATGGAACAAAACGCTCAGCCGGTCTTCGGCATTGAAAAGCTTTACGTCAAGGATCTGTCCGTCGAAGTGCCGAACGCCCCGGAAATCTTCCTGGAGCGTGACCAGCCGCAAGTCGAGATCCAGCTCAACACCTCCGGCCGTGGTGTTGGCGAAGGCGTTTTCGAAGTGGTGCTGACGGTGACGGTCACCGCCAAGTTCGGCGAGAAGACGGTGTTCCTGGTCGAAGTCGGCCAAGCCGGTATCTTCCGTATCCAGAATGTGGCGGACGAGCAGATCGAGCCGCTGATCGCCGTGGCCTGCCCGAACATCCTGTTCCCGTATGCCCGTGAGGCGGTGTCGGATGCCGTGGCACGTGCCGGCTTCCAGCCGATCATTCTGCAGCCGGTCAATTTCGAGGGCATGTACATGCAGCGTCTGCAGCAGCAGGCCGAGTCCGGCGCCCCGACCGAAGTGCCGATCCAGTAAGGATGACGAGCATGTGGCGCCGCGCGCTTGTCGCACTCTCGCTGGTTGGCGCGGCTGGCGCCGCGCAGGCCATCGACTATCGTTCGGTCAGCGTGCCGGCCGCCATTTTGTATGACGCACCGTCGCAGGCCGGTAAGAAACTCTACCTGATCAAGGCGCAAACGCCGGTCGAGGTTGTCGTTCGCCTGGACGGTTGGTTCAAGGTGCGTGATGCCGAGGGTAGCCTGGCCTGGATCGAGGCCAGGAACCTGGTCGACAAACGCACCTTGGTCGTTACTGCCGCCAAGGCCGAAATCCGCCAGGCCGACAAGCCGGATGCCGCCGTGCTGGCCGAACTCGACAAGTGGGTTGCCGTTGAGTTCGTCGAGCCGGCCTCGCCGGGCTGGGCCAAGGTTCGTCACCGCGACGGCGCTAGCGGCTATATCCGTTCCACGCAGGTCTGGGGCCTATGAAAATCACCTTGCTGGGAGCCGGTGCCTGGGGCACGGCGCTGGCCATTGCCTTTGCCGGCAAGCATGCCGTCACCCTGTGGTCGCGCGAGGAGGATGTCGCCGCCGATCTGTTGGCTACCCGCGAGAATCGTCGTTTCTTCCCGGGCTATCGGCTGCCGGACTCGGTGGCCGTGTCGACCGATTTTGCCGCCGCGGTGGCGGATGCCGAATTGCTGGTCATCGCTACGCCGATCGCCGGTTTGCGTCCCACCGCCGAGCGCCTCAAGGCATTGGCCTGCACGACGCCGGTGCTCTGGGTTTGCAAGGGTTTCGAGGCCGGTAGCGGCAAGCTGCCGCATCAGGTAGTTGGCGAAGTGCTCGGCAAGACGGTGCGTTGCGGTGCCCTGTCCGGCCCGAGCTTTGCCGAAGAAGTGGCGGCTGGGCAGCCTACAGCCGTGTCGTTGGCCGCCAACGATGCAGCATTTGCCCGCGAGGCGGCCCGCCAATTGCATACCACCCGTTTGCGTATCTACGCCAACGACGATCTGGTCGGGGTCGAGGTCGGAGGCGCCGTCAAGAACGTGCTGGCCATCGCGACCGGCGTGTGTGACGGTCTCGGCCTTGGCCTGAATTCCCGTGCGGCGCTGATGACGCGTGGCCTGGCTGAAATCGCCCGCCTGGGTCTGGCACTAGGGGCTGAGCGGCAGACCTTCATGGGGCTGGCCGGCATGGGCGACCTGATCCTGACCTGTACCGGCGATCTGTCGCGTAACCGCCGGGTTGGCCTGGCGCTGGCGCAGAACAAGTCCTTGCCGCAAATTCTCGAAGAACTCGGTCATGTCGCCGAGGGGGTCTACACCGCCCGTGAGGTCGATCAACTGTCGAAGAAGCTGGCAGTGGACATGCCGATCAGCGCGGCTGTGGCGGCCGTACTCGATGGGCGTCTGACCGCCGCACAGGCTGTCGAGCAGCTGATGGCGCGCGATCCGCGCGAAGAGCTGGCCTAGCTGGCGCCAGCAAAACCAAGCTGCCGCCAGGCCTCGAAAACCGTGACGGCGGCGGCATTGGACAGGTTCAGCGAACGCTGACCGGCTAGCATCGGCAGGCGCAAGCGGTTTTCCGTGCTGAATTCGGCCATGATCTCGGCCGGTAGGCCGCTCGTTTCACGGCCGAAGATAAAGACATCGTTTTCCTGAAATGCAGTCGTATAAGGGCTGACATGGCCCTTGGTCGTCATCGCGAAGAGGCGGCGGCCGGCCAGTGCCAGCTTGCAGGCCGCCCAATCGGCGTGGCGAGCGACCCGGGCGTACTCGTGATAATCCAGCCCGGCCCGGCGACAGGATTTGTCGCTGATGTCGAAGCCGAGCGGTTCGACCAAGTGTAGTTCGGCCCCGGTGTTGGCGCACATGCGGATGATGTTGCCGGTATTGGGCGGAATTTCCGGCTGATAAAGAACGACGGCGAACACGCTGCTGATTTCCGAGGGTGAAAGGGGCGGATTAAAGCACGAATCCAAGCATCAAATCTCGCCTGAATGCGGCTGGGGTTTCAGGGGGCAATCCTTCAGCGCACGGGCGACGACGGCGACGGTGACCGCGGCGGCACCATGCAGCTTGAGGATGCGGGCGCATTCGTTGGCGGTGGCGGCGGTAGTCAGCACATCGTCGATCAGCAGGATGTGCTGACCACGCAGGTCGGCGCGGCATTCGAAGGCGCCCCGTACATTGCGCTGGCGTTCCTTGTGCGGCAAATCAGCCTGTGGCGGCGTCGCCCGCGTGCGGACAAGCGAGGCCAGATCGATCGGAACGGCAAGCCGGGCCGCGAGCGCCTTGGCGATCTCGCCTGATTGATTGAAGCCCCGTTCGCGCAGCCGGTCGGTGTGCAAGGGTAGGGGAATGACCCGGTCAAAATCGGTGCCCGCCAACAGCGGCTTGAGTTGATCGGCGCACCATCCGCTCACGGCCAGTTGATGTCCGTACTTCAGGGCGTGGACGATGCGGTCGAGTGGAAAATCATAGCGAAATGCTGCCACCGCCCGGTCGAAATGGGGCGGATCCTTCAGGCAGGCGCCACAGCGTTCGCAGTGCGTCGTCCGGTCGGCACATAGGGGGCAACGCTGTTCGGGCAGGTGCGGCAGGTCGCCTTGGCAGGCTGCGCAGATTGCCGTGTTGCCGCTATCCAGGCCGCAAAGCAGACAACTGCCGGGAAGCAAGCTGCCCAGCAGGTGACGGCTAAAGAACTTGAGGGCGGCGGGGTAGGGTAAAATTGACATTCAGTCGATGTGTCCGCGATAATTCATAATTACCGATACGCTTCGTATCTGATTTTTATAGCATTTTCTCACGCAAGGCCATTCATGCAAGCTAGCTCCCTCACCACCGTTTCCTGTGCTTCCCAAGCCACGCCTGTTCATCGCTGGACTGTCGACGAGGTGCTCGCGCTTTATGAATTGCCCCTGATGGACCTGCTCTGGCGTGCCCAGGGTGTGCATCGCGCCAATTTCGATCCGAACGCCATTCAGCGTTCGACGCTGCTTTCGGTGAAGACCGGCGGTTGTTCGGAGGATTGCAGCTACTGCTCGCAATCGGCGCGCTACGATACCGAAACCGGCCGCGAGCGCCTGATGCCGGTCGAGGAGGTCGTTGCCGCCGCCAAGGCCGCCAAGGACAAGGGAGCGTCACGCTTCTGCATGGGCGCCGCCTGGAAAGGCCCGAAGGACAACGATCTCGACCGTGTGCTGGAGATGGTGCGCGAGGTCAAGGCACTCGGCATGCAGACTTGCGTCACCCTCGGCATGCTGAAGGACGGTCAGGCTGAAAAACTGAAGGAAGCCGGACTGGACTACTACAACCACAACCTGGATACCGACAAGGAATTCTACGGCCAGGTCATCAAGACCCACACCCACGACGACCGTCTCGACACGCTGGATCAGGTGCGCGATGCCGGCATCAACGTCTGCTCGGGCGGCATTATCGGCATGGGCGAGTCGCGCAAGAACCGCGCGGCGCTGATCGTGCAGCTGGCCAACCTGCCGAAGCCGCCGGAGTCGGTGCCGATCAACAACCTGGTGCCGATTCCCGGCACGCCGCTGGCCGATAATCCGCGCCTCGACCCCTTCGAGTTCGTGCGCACCATCGCTGCCGCCCGCATTGCCATGCCGACTTCCTGGGTTCGCCTGTCGGCGGGTCGCCAGGAAATGAGCGACGAACTGCAGGCCATGTGCTTCCTGGCCGGTGCCAACTCGATGTTCTACGGCGACTTCCTGCTCACCACCGGCAACCCGGATATCGAGCGCGACGACGCACTGTTTGCCCGTCTGGGCCTCAAGGCGATTTGAGCGCAGCCTTCGTCGACCGGCAACAGGTCGGTCGGCGCTTTTCGCGCGTTGCGGCATCGTACGGCGAGGGCGATTTTTTCGCCCGTGAAATCGACCGCCGGATGCAGGAGCGGCTGGACTACGTCAATCTCCAGCCCAAGCGCGTCCTCGATCTCGGCTGCAGTCGCGGTGCCAGTTTTTCGGCGCTGGCGGCGCGCTATCCGGAAGCTGAACTGGTTGGTCTCGATGTTTCGCCGGCCATGTTGGTTGCCGGCCGCCCGCAACGGGCAAACTGGCAACGCTGGCTGGGCATCGGCCGGAATGCCGACCCGCTGCGCCTGGCAGCCGATGCCGCTCACTTGCCACTGGCTTCGCGATCCACGGCACTGGTCTGGTCGAATCTGTTGCTGCACTGGCTGGACGATCCGATCCCGGCCTTGGCCGAAGCGCATCGCGTGCTGGAGGTTGGCGGCCTGCTGATGTTCTCGACCTTGGGGCCGGATACCCTGCGGGAACTACGCGCTGCCTTTAGCGACGGTTATGCCCACACCCAGCGCTTCGCCGATATGCACGATCTGGGCGACATGCTGGTCGGTTGCGGTTTTGCCGATCCGGTGATGGACATGGAAGTCCTGACCCTGACCTACGACGATTTCGATGCCTTGCTGGCTGAACTGCGGGCATCCGGTTCGATGTGCGCCATGAAGGCCCGTCGCCATGGCCTGACCGGGCGTCAGGCCTGGGCTGTGGCCCGGGCTGCCTACGAAAAACTGCGCTGTGACGGCAAGCTGCCGGCGACCTTCGAGATCGTCTATGGCCACGCCTGGAAGGCAGCGCCGAAGCAAACGCCGGACGGCCGGGCTATCGTCCGTTTCGATCTGCCGCGCAAGGGTTGATCGACTGCCGGCTCAGTCCGGCTTCTGCTTGAAAAACTTGATCGGCTTGGCCGGCGTGGAGCGCGGCACCGGGATCGCCTTGCGCTGTCGTTCGCGGATGCGCCAGCCGAGCAGCAGCGCGACGGCGGTCGAATAGCCCAGCGGCCACAGTAGCGCCGTCGCCTTGACCAGCCAGAAGTAGTGAATGCAGGCCAGGATGCTGATCAAATAGATATTGCGATGCAGTTCCTGCCATTTGCGGCCGCCCAGCTTGCGGATCGCCCACTGATTCGATGTGGCGGCCAGCGAAATGAGCAGCAGGAAGGCGGCAAAGCCGACCGTGACGAAGGGGCGCTTGCCGATGTCGCGGGCAATGTCGCCGATGTCGAACGCATGGTCGAAGCCGATGAAAGACAGGAAGTGCAGCACGGCGTAGAAGAAGCAGAACAGCCCGAGCATGCGGCGCAAGCGGATCAGCCAGTGCCATTCCGTCATGGCGCGCAGGGGAGTGATGCATAGCGTCACGAGCAGCAGGTTGAACGTCCAGCTGCCCGTCCAGCGTTGCACGAATTCGACCGGGTTGGGGCCGAAGTCATCGGTGTAGGCTGCCCATAGCAGGCGAGCCAAGGGCAGCAGGCAGATCAGGAACAGGGCGGCCTTGATGCGGCCAAGCTGGCGGGTATCCGGGGTGTAGGTCATCTTAGAAATATTTGCGCAGATCCATGCCAGCGTACAGCCCGGCAACCTGTTCCGCATAGCCGTTGAAGGGCAAGGTCTTGCGTTTGAAAAATTCACCCAGGCGGCGTTCGTGGCTTTGGCTCCAGCGCTTGTGCGGCACGTCGGGATTGACGTTGGAGTAGAAACCGTATTCATCCGGCCCGGCTTTCGTCCACACCGTTTCCGGTTGCTTTTCGACAAAACGGATGCGAACGATGGACTTGGCACCCTTGAAGCCGTATTTCCAGGGCACGACGAGGCGCAGCGGCGCACCGTTCTGCTTGGGCATCACCTCGCCGTACATGCCGACTGCCAGGATACTCAGTGGGTGCCGGGCCTCATCCAGGCGAATTGCTTCGACGTAGGGCCAGTCGAGAAAGGGGGTGCGGACATAGGGCATCTGCTCGGGGTCGGCCAGGCTCCAGAACTCGACGAACTTGGCGTTGCCGGTGGGCTCGATGCGCTTGAGTAACTCGGCGAACGGGATGCCGATCCACGGGATGACCGCGCTCCAGCCTTCGACGCAGCGCATGCGGTAGATGCGCTCCTCCAGTGGCGCCCAATTCAGGATGTCGTCGATGGCGAAAGTCTTGGCAGTCTTGACCTCGCCATCGACCGTTACGCTCCACGGGCGAGTGCGCAGGCGGTGGGCATGCTTGGCCGGACTGTCCTTGTCCGGGCCGAATTCGTAGAAGTTGCCATAGCCGGTAACGGATTTGAAGGCGGTTGGCTTGTCGTCGCTCAGCGAATAAGGGCTGGCCTGGAGTTTGCCGAAAGGCGAGTTGTCGGAGCGCGCGCTATTACCCAGCGCCAGAGCGGTAGCGCCGAGCAGCAGGTCGCGGACAAAATGCCGCCGACCGGCGTAGATATCCGGGGCGGTAATTTCGGAGGGGGGAATATCGTTGGGGTGACGAATCAGCATGGCGGCTCTCGAGGCTGTAGTGCTCCAGGGCCGGTGTGGCGCTGTGGCACGTCTCACGCTACGACAGCATGCAAGCTGTCAAGTTCAGGCGGAGAGCGCCGCGTAGAGGCTCTGAATGTCGTCCTTGGCTTCTTCCAGCAGGTCGGCGTAGCACTCGCGGTCGGTCTGGCGGGCCTTGGTTTCTTCCGGCGACTGGGGCGGGGTGGGTAGCCAGCTCATGTCGTCGTCGGCCAGCAGGTTGGCGAAGTACAGCACGTCGCGTACGTTGCAGGGGGTGCCGACATGCTGGATGTGCTCGTGGTCGCGCACCGCGTCGGTAATCGACTCCGGCATGCCGAGGATATGCAACAGGCTTTCGCCTATGCTTTCGTACCAGCCCGCCAGCAACTCCAGCATAGCCGGTTGGTTGTCGCGATATTCGGGATATTCGGCCGCCCGATAGAGCAGGTAGAAAATGCCGATGTTATGTACCAGTCCGGCGAGCATGGCTTCGTCGGGGTTGATGCGGCCGAGGCGGCGAGCCAGAACGCGGGCGATGGCCGCGACATGGATCGAGTGCTGCCAGGCGGCGTGCGAAATCCGGTCGTAGGCAGTCAGGTTCCGGGATTTCAGCATCTGATCCATGGCGACCGCCAGCGAGGTGGTGCGCACCACCTCGAAGCCGAGGCGGGCGACGGCAAGCTGCAGGTCGGTAATGGCGTCGCCCAACGGGTTATAGGGGACGGAATTGGCCAAGCGCAGCAACTTGCTCGAAATCAATGGCTCGGTGCCAATCGCCTGAACGACCAAGTGCAGGTCGACCAATGGATCGCGCAGGGTGTTTCTGACCAGCATGGCTGCGTCCAGGCAGGTCGGGAAATTGACATCGCCCGACAGGTCGCGGGCAATGTCCTCAAGAATGTGAAAATGGGTACTGCCGGTTGCCATGTCAGCCGCTGATGTAGCGCTCCAGTTGCTCGATCAGGAAGCGCTGGCTGCTGATCGTTTCCTTGACCATGTCGCCAATCGAGATCATGCCGACGACGTTGTTGGAGTCGTCAAGGACAGGCAGGTGGCGGAAGCGTTTTTCGGTCATCAGCGCCATGCACTCTTCCAGCGTTGCATTGGGGGTTACGTAAGCAACGCGGTCGCTCATGATTTCCTTGACCAGCGTTTCCTTGGAACTCTTGCCATGCAGGATGATCTTGCGGGCATAGTCGCGTTCGGAAAAGATGCCGACCAGTTGCTCGCCGTCGAGTACCAGCAGGGCACCTACGTCATGCTGGGCCATCACTGAGAGGGCGTGGAAGACGGTATCGTTTGGCGCGACGACGGCAAGAGGGCGGCTGCGGTCGGCGAGGAGTTGCTTGAGCGTTTTCATTGTTTTGTCTCCGTGTCCGGGTTGGGATGGAATCCGCAGTCTATGCTGCTCGGCTTGGGCTGCCAAGCGCTAGAAAAACAAAAGGCAGCCGAAGCTGCCTTTTGTGGGAAGCGGTCAGGTGTTTAGCGCAGGCCGGCGGCGTATTCCGAAACCGCCTTGATTTCGACGTCGGAGAGCTTGGCGGCGATAGTGCGCATCATCTTTTCCGGGTCGTTGGCACGCTCGTCGGAGCGGAAGGTCTTCAGCTGGGCCTCGGTGTATTCCTGGTACTGGCCAGCCAGGCGCGGGTACTGGGCAGGCAGGCCGGCACCGGTCGGGCCGTGGCAGCCGGCGCAGGCCGGGATACCCTTCTTGAAGTCACCCTGGCGCCACAGCTTCTGGCCCAGTGCGATTTGCTTGTCGTCCTTGGCGACGGCCGGCTTCAGCTTTTGGCTGGAGAACCAGGCGGCGACGTTCTTCATGTCTTCGTCGGACAGCGGAGCGGCCATGCCGCCCATGATGGCGTTGTTACGGGCTGCCGGCTTGCCGTCGATCGACTTGAAGTTTTGCAGCTGCTTGTAGATGTACTCTTCCACCTGGCCGGCCAGGTGCGGGTTGGCCGAGGCGGCGCTGTTGCCGTCGGCGCCATGGCAGGCGACACAGACGGTTTCGGCGATGACCTTGCCCTTGGCGGGGTCGGCCTTAGCCTTGGCTTCCTCGGAAGCGTGGGAAACGAAACTGGTGGCAAGAAGAATTGCCATTGCCGCGGTACGAATCATTTTCGAACTCCTAATGCGCGTTTTGTAGGCGCTTTGGCCGGAACGGAAGTTACAAACCTGTTATTCTATATCAGTTCCCCCTCTCCTAGGCGGGTCTTCAGAGTTTTTTATGCCCTTGTTCCAGAAGGCGGTCTTTTTGACGACCGTCGCCAATCTCCGCGATTTGCCCCAGGATTCCCTGTGCGAAGTCGCCTTCGCCGGCCGTTCGAATGCTGGCAAGTCCTCAGCGATCAATACCCTGGCCGGCCGCGTGCGCCTGGCTTTTGTCAGCAAGACGCCAGGGCGGACGCAGCATCTCAACTATTTCACGCTGGAGCCGGGCAAGTACTTTGTCGATCTGCCCGGCTACGGTTTTGCCAAGGCGCCGGAAGCGATCCGCTCGCAATGGGAAGGGCTGATCGGCCCTTACCTGAGCAAACGCAACCAGTTGGCCGGTCTCGTGGTGATCATGGATTCCCGTCGGCCGTTTACCGATCTCGATATCAAACTGATCGACTGGTTCCGTCCGACCGGGCGGCCGATCCATATTCTGCTGTCGAAAGCCGACAAGCTGAGCCGTCAGGAGCAGACCAAGGTGTTGCGTTCGGTGCAGGCCGAAATCGCCACCTGGGGGGATGCCGACCTGTATTCGGTGCAGTTGTTCTCCAGCCTGAAGAAAACTGGTGTCGAAGATGCCGAGCGTGTGCTGGCCGGTTGGCTGGGTATTGAAATGAAGGTCAAGGAAAATAAAGGGCCCCCGGATAAGGGGAGTCCGGGGGCCAAAATGCCTTAACGTTGTCAAGGCACCCGCTCAGGGAGGTGAAGCGGGAGACAGCGCGAGCTATCTTGCTACTCTGACGCGCGTCAAGGCAGTTAGTTCCCGAAATGTTTGAAAATTTATTTTTCGATTGCTAGAGGTGCTTGCAAGATGAGTGGTGCTTTTCCCGGAACCCGGATGCGTCGGATGCGGCGCGATGATTTCTCTCGCCGCCTGATGCGCGAGTCGGTACTGACTGCCGACGATTTCATTTACCCGGTATTCGTACTCGAAGGCGAAGGGCGTATCGAGAAGGTTGCCTCGATGCCAGGCGTCGAGCGGCAATCGCTCGATATCCTGCTTAAAACGGCGGAGCGTGCAGTCAAGCTGGGTATTCCAGCCCTCGCCTTATTCCCGGTGATCGATGCTTCGCTGAAGTCCTTGGGTGCCGAGGAGGCCTACAACCCGGACGGCCTGGTGCCGCGGGTCGTGCAGGCGCTGAAGCGTGAATTCCCGAATCTGGGTGTGATTACCGATGTCGCACTCGATCCCTATACCAGCCATGGACAGTATGGCCTGATCGATGAGACGGGCTACGTGCTCAACGACGAAACGCTCGCCGTGCTGGCCAAGCAGGCTCTTTGCCATGCCCAGGCCGGTGCCGACGTGGTGGCGCCCTCCGACATGATGGATGGCCGTATCGGTCGTATCCGCGCTGACCTCGAGGCGGCCGGGCAAATTTACACTCGCATCCTGGCCTATTCCGCCAAGTACGCATCGAGTTTCTACGGCCCCTTCCGCGATGCGGTCGGTTCGGCCGGCAACCTCGGCAAGGGCAACAAATACACCTACCAGATGGATCCCGCCAATACCAACGAGGCCTTGCGCGAAGTGGCGCTCGACCTTGAGGAG
The DNA here is from genome assembly GCA_964507585.1 of uncultured Dechloromonas sp. Classification (GTDB taxonomy): domain Bacteria; phylum Pseudomonadota; class Gammaproteobacteria; order Burkholderiales; family Rhodocyclaceae; genus Azonexus. The sequence continues at coordinate 376 of CAZDRS010000033.1, read as the reverse complement.
GGGGCCGACATGGTCATGGTCAAGCCGGGTATGCCGTACCTGGACATCGTTCGCCGCGTGAAGGACGAATTCAAGGTGCCGACCTATGCCTACCAGGTTAGCGGCGAATACGCCATGTTGAAGGCTGCAGCTCAGAATGGCTGGCTGAACGAGGAGGCTTGTGTTCTGGAAAGCCTGCTTGCCTTCAAGCGCGCCGGTGCCGATGGCATCCTGACTTACTTTGCGCTGGATGCAGCGGAATATCTGACTAGTTGCTAGTCATTAGTTGCTAGTTATTGGCAAAGTTTGGGGGCGCCACGGCGCCCTCTGTTTTTGCTAAAGACTAGGGCGCGTTCACAGTAACCAGATATAGGCACAAGCGAGATGCAGGAAGGCA
>CAZDRS010000032.1:0-16943 GCA_964507585.1 uncultured Dechloromonas sp. | reverse complement strand
ATGCTCGTGTCGTCGAGCGCGAGCTGCGCGGCATCCCGGGCATCGGCAACGTGACGACGACGGCCAGCCTGGTCCGCCCGGAGCTGGTCATCCGCCCCGATTTCGCGCGCATGGCCGACCTCGGCGTGACCTCGGCGGCCATCGCCGACACGCTGCGCATCGCCACCGCCGGCGATTACGACCAGGGGCTGTCCAAGCTCAACCTGGCCCAGCGCCAGGTGCCCATTGTCGTCAAGCTGCCGCCCGCTGCGCGTACCGACCTGGCCCTGCTCGAACGCCTGACCGTGCCCGGCGCACACGGCCCGGTGACGCTGGCCAACGTGGCGTCGATCAGCCTGGCCGGCGGCCCGGCCGAGATCGACCGCTACGACCGCCTGCGCAACATCAATTTCGAGATCGAACTGAACGGCCAGCCGCTCGGCGAGGTGGAGGCCAAGGCGCTGGCCCTGCCGAGTATTGCCAACCTGCCGGCGGGGATCATCCAGACCACGGTCGGCGATGCCGAGGCGATGGGCGAGTTGTTCGAAAGCTTCGGCCTGGCCATGGCGACCGGCGTGCTGTGCATCTACATCGTGCTGGTGCTGCTGTTCAAGGATTTCGTCCAGCCGGTGACCATCCTTGCCGCGCTGGTGCTGTCGGTGCCGGGCGCCTTCCTGGCCCTGTTCGTCGCGCAGAAGGCACTGTCCATGCCGTCGATGATCGGCCTGATCATGCTGATGGGCATCGCCACCAAGAACTCCATCCTGCTCATCGACTACGTCGTGCTGGCTCGCCGCGAGCATGGCCTGGATCGCTGGAGCGCACTGCTCGACGCCTGCCGCAAGCGGGCGCGGCCGATCGTGATGACCACCGTGGCGATGGGTGCCGGCATGATGCCCATCGCGCTGGGTATCGGCGTCGATCCGAGCTTCCGGGCGCCGATGGCCATCGTCGTGATCGGCGGCCTGATCACCTCGACCTTCCTCAGCCTGCTGGTCATCCCGGTGGTGTTTACCTATGTCGATGACCTGATTGCCTGGGTCGGGAGGCGCTTCGGTCGCAAAGTCCCCTGAAGGGGAGCGGTTTTGAAATTGGCGAGAGTTTGGTGAATTCTTAACGTTTTACTTTGCGGTAAGACTTTTAGAATTTCCCCATCGAAGAGCGTATTGTTGCCCCATGTCTCCACGCCGTCCTCCGCTGCGCGATTTTCCTGCCCTCCTCGTGAGTGCCGTGCTGGCGCTCGGCGTGGCTGATGCAGTGGGGGCCGAGGACGACCTGTTTTTCACCGAACTGCCGGTGGTCGCTTCGGTCAGCCGCCTGCCGCAGCGCTTGCAGGATGCGCCGACGTCGGTCACCACACTCGACCGGGCCATCATCAAGGCCTCAGGGATGCGCGATCTCAATGATCTGATGCGCTTGGTGCCCGGTTTCCAGACGTTTTCCCATACGACCGATCCGGTTCGCGTCACTTACCACGGCATGACCGATGACGACTTCTCGCCGCGCGTTCAAGTGCTGATCGATGGCCGTTCGCAGTATTCGCCACTGTTTCGCGGCGGGGTTAACTGGAACATGCTGCCGGTCGCCATCGAGGATATCGAGCGCATCGAGGTCGTCCGCGGCACCAACTCGGCAGCCTACGGCACCAATGCCTTCCTCGGCGTGATCAATATCATCACCGTCGATCCGGCGCTTGTCCGGGGAACCTCGGTGTCGACCAATCAGGGCAACCAGGGGGTGCGCGATTACACCTTGCGGACTGGCGGCAAGCTCGGGGAGGTCGGCAATTTTCGTTTCACCTACCAGCAGAAGGACGATAACGCGCTGAACGACCGGGCCGACTGGCACGATAGCTACCGTTCGCGCCTGTTCGATTTGCGTGCTGACTTCCAGGTCAGCGACCAGGATGTCGTGCAACTGAATCTCGGACATACCGAGGCCCGTATCCTGATGGGCGTCGATGGCGATCCGGGGTGGCCGATCCATAATTTCGACCAGTCCAGCACCTATCTCCAGATGGGCTGGCGGCACGTCATATCGGCCAATTCCGACCTCAATTTCCGTTATGCCTATTCGCAGGATCAGGCCGATGATCGCTTTGTCGGCGCCTATCTGGTCAACCCGCCGGCGCCGGATCCGGGCGACCTGTTTTATCGCGACGGTTCCTTTGGCGGCCATTCGACGCGTCACGAGATCGAGGTGCAGCACAGCTTTCATCCCCTGGCCGACGTACGGCTGGCTTGGGGCGGCGGCTATCGACGGGACGAGGTGCAGTCCGAGCTCCTGTTTTACGGCAACCAGCTTTATCAGCGCAATGTGACACGGGCGTTCGGAAATGCCGAGTGGAAGCCGGTAGCGTGGTTTACCGGCAACCTGGGGGCTTCGCTGGATCACGACTCGCTGGCCGGAAGCAGCTTTTCGCCCAGGGCTTCGCTCGGCTTTCATCTGACCCCCGAGGACACGATTCGTTTTGGCTTTGCCCGGACGACGCGAACCGCCAGCATCTTCGATTACAAAGGCGATTTCCGCTACGAGGCTTTCCAGCAACGCGACGGAACGCCGATTGCGGCCGGTACCGTCTATCAGCACGGTTTCTATGGCGACCCCCACACGCCGGCGGAGAAATTGCGGAGTATCGATGTCGGCTACCTTGGCGACTGGAAAAGCCTGCGCATGAGCCTCGATGTGCGCGCCTTTCGCGAGTTCATTCCGAATCGCCTGATGACGGTCAGTCGTTCCCTGGCCGAATTCGGCCTGTGCGATATTCGGGGCTGCGGCAATACCTATGCCGATTTCGTGACGCCGGTTCAGCAGGTGCGCATCCAAGGCATCGAGTATCAGTGGCGTTGGCAGCCGCGGGAGGCGACGCGCCTGATTTTCAACCAGGCCTTTACCCGGATTCGGGCCGAGAACCTCGCCAGCTTCGTGGCCGATCCCAGTATTTCCAGTTCTTCGACCGTGGTCGATAGCCTGCAACGCAATGATCAACTGGCCGAAATGTCGGCGCCGGAGCGCACTTTTTCGCTGTTATGGATCGAACAATTGCCCTACGGCTTCCAGTTTTCCGCCTTCGGCCAATACCAGTCGAAGATGAAATGGACGCGCAATTCGGAGGCTGAGCACTATTCGCGCGTCGACCTGCGCCTGGCCTACCCCTTCCGCCTCGGCGACCTGCGCGGTGAACTTGCTTGCACGGTGCAATCCCTGAATGGGCCGCATGGCGAATTCCGGGCCATTGGCCAGGCGGACGACCGGATCGTCACGCATCGCAAATGGCTGACGGCGCGTTTTGACTTTTGAGCTTGGGGATTAGCGGTCTGTCTCGCTAATTGCGAAGCCGACCGCTAGCGCCCCTCCTTGTCGCGCCCGAAGGTCAGCGTGTAGAACACATCGAGCGCATTGTCGCTGCCGGCCCGGCCGATCACGGCGATCTGCCGGCTCAGGTTGACCGTCAGCTTGACGACGCCCTCTGCCTTGCCCAGCGTTTGCTCGTAGGAGAGCAGGGCGTTCGACGACAGGCGCTTGCCCACCGAGAAAATCTGCTGGCCGGTGCTGCCGGTGGTATCGACGCTGCCGCCTGCCACCCGGCTGATCTGCTGGCGGCTGCCGGTATCGCCCAGGCTGCCCTGGCGGACGCCCAGTTCGTCGAAGCCGAAAGTCTTTTTGACCTGCTGCACGACATTGCCCGAGTCGTTGCCGAGCAGGCCGCTGGCCGCCGAGAGCAGGGTGGTCGCATCGCCGGCGCCCATTTGCTCCGGGCCGTGGCCGAGAACCAGCCAGGCCAGTTTTTCGGTGTCCGGCAGATCGGGATCGGAAACCAGCTTGACCACCGGCTTCTGCGCCGTACCGCTGATCTGCACGCCGGGTTCGACGGCCAGCCCCTTGCGCACGGCCCTGACATCGAGGGCCGGGTTGTCGAGCAAGCCGTTGAAGCTGAGCACGCCGCGCTCGATGGACAGTTTCTGGCCGTAGGCATCGAAACGGCCATCGCGGGTGCGGATGGTGCCACTGGCCCGGGGCAGGTCGCGGCCCTTGGCCGTGATGCGCACCTCACCGGCCAGGCGGCTGCTCAGGCCGGCACCGCTGAACAGGAAATTGGCGCCAAGGTCGGTGGCGATGTCGAGGTCGAGCTTCGGGCGCAGTGCGGCGGCCGGCTTGTCGCTGCCTGGCCGCTTGACCACCACGTCGTCGGACAGGCGCGGCGTGCCGCCCTTGGCCAGTTGCCAGTAGCCGGCATCGACTGCCAGCTTGCCCCGGGCGCCGATGCTGCCGGCCTGCCAGCTCAGGCGGCCATTGCCGGAGACGGCAACCCACTGGTCGGGCAACTGGAAGGCGCCGAGGCGGTCGAGGCGGACGTCGAGCCAGGCATTTTCGGCACCTTCCCGGGCGCCGAGCTGCATTTCGCCGGTTACCTCCAGGCGGCCGGGCGTCTTGTCCAGCCCGCTCAGGTCGTTGCGCGTTTCGAGGCGTAGCGGGCGGGGCAGGGGCTGCAACAGGCTGTCGAAACCCAGGCGCTCGATGCGCAGCCGGTTGTCGCGCAGGTCGATATCCAGCGCGCCGTTCGCCAGGCTCAATCCCTGCTCCGGCAGGCGCAGCGCCAGCTTTTCGCCATGCAACCGGCCGCTTTGCAGCGGATGGTTGGGCGTGCCGGCCAGTTGCAGCTCGCCGTTCAGGCGCCCCTCGCTCTGCCAGCCATCGCCGATCAGTTCGGCCAGCCAGCCGAGGTCGCCGACATCGGCGCGCAGGCTGCCCTGCCAGCGGGCATCGCGGGCCAGCGACCAGGCACCTTGCAGGCCGGCGTTCAATTGCCCATCCACCCGGCCGATGCGGCTGCCGCGTGCTTCCAGGCTGGCGGTCAGTTGCCTGTCGTCGGCTTTGGCCTGCAGCGTCGCCTGCCAGTCCAGCGGCTTGCCCGCGAGGCGCAAGGGGCCGAGCTGCCAGGCCTTGGCGGCCAGCGCGATCGGCGCCGGGGCCAGGAGTTGGGCATTGCGTGCGCTGTCCGGGCTGTCCAGGCGGGCTTCGGCGAGTTGGCCTGCCCAGCTTGACTTGGCGCTATCCCAGCCACCGGTGGCGAGCAGCGCCAGATGGTTCTTGCCGGCGATATCGGCCTGCGCGCTCAGGCGGTGCGCCAGCTGGTTGCCTTCGGCCTGGAGGCGGACGCTGCGCAGCAGGCCGGGTTGGTCGGCGGTGTCGAGGTTGGCGATGATCAGGTCGAGGCGCAGTGGTGCGTTGGCTGCGCTGCCCAGTTCGGCGTCCAGGTTCAGGCCGCTCAGTCGGCCGTGGCCGGGCCAGCCCAGTTTGTCGGCCTTCAGCGTGGCGCTCAGGCGGGGGGCATGGGACGTGCTGGCCATTTCGCCGTGCCCCTGCGCGCCGCCGTCGAGGCCGATGGCGGCCAACTGCGGGGCGTCGAGGTCGAAGCGGATCAGGTCGCCGGGTTGCCCGTAGGCGCCCCGGATCGAGAGTCGATTGGCACCGGCCGCCAATTCGATGTCGGCCTTCGGGATGCGCGGCCAGGCAATGTTCAACTGGCCGTGGCCGTTCAGTGCCTGGCCGGCCAGGCGGCTGTCCTGCAAGCTGAATGCGGCCTCTACCAGCGGCTGCGGCGCCAGGCGGCCGTTGGCCTTGAGGCGGGCGTTGATCTGCCCGCCCGGCAGGCGGCCGAAGCGGCTCGGGTCGAAATGTTGCAATTCACCCTCGGCGCTGAATTGGCGTGGTGCGGCCAGGTCGAGCTCGCCCCTGGCTTCCAGGCGGGCGTTGCCGGCGGCGAGCAGCAGCCTGGGCAGGTGCAGGCGCTGCTCGGCCAAATTGGCCTCGGCGAGCAGGCTGAAGGTAGCGTCGCGCAGGTCGATGCGCAGGTTTTGCCGGTCGCCGGCCAGCGTGGCGGCAATTGGCCCGGCCAGCCGGGTGCCGTGCAGCACGGAAACCAGTTGCCGGGCATCGAGGCGGCTGGCCTGCAGGTCGAGGCCGAGGCTGCCGGCGCGATAGGCGCCGCGGCCAGCCAGTTCGCCGCCACCGGGCAGGGCGGCGCGCAGGTCGTCGAGTTGAAGTCGGTCGTCCTGCCAAACCAGCGTGCCGGCCAGGGTGTTCAGGGGCAGGCGTTGGCGGTCGAGCGGGCCGGGCTGCTGGTTGGTCAGGCCGAAGCTGCCGACGATGCCGTTTGGCCCGGGAACGATGTCGGCCACCAGGCTCAGTTCGGCTTGTGGGGCGCCGGCCTGCCAACGGGCCGGATCGATGCGGTCGAGCTGCAGCCGGGCGCTGGCGAAAGGGGCAGCGGCGAAGGGGGTCAGCGTGGCTGATCCATGGCCGGCAACGCCTTCGCTGGCGACGACGGCCAGCTCGATGTGTTCGAGTACGCCTTGTGCGGTGGCATCGACGGCCAGCGGCCGTTGGTCGAGTTGGCCCTTGAGGTGAAGCTGGGCCTGGAGTGGGAAAGGCGCCAGGCCGTCGAGGCTGGCCCGGCCGCTCAGCGCAACATCGGCCGCGCTCAGTTGCAGGTCGTCGAGGCGGTGCTGGCGGCCGTCGCTGCCCAGGCGAGCGGCGATCCGGGTAGCCAGTGGCTGGCCGTTGAGGCTCAGTTGGCCGAGACTCAGGCGCTCGACCGCGATGGCGAGCGGCAGCTGCAGGTCGCCGGGGAGCGTGGCGGCTGCGTTGCTCGGTGGCTTGCCGATGGCCAGCGTGGCGACCGCGAGTTCGGCGATGTGCAACTCGCCGCGCAGCAGGCCGGCGGGCGCCCAGTCGAGGTGGATGCCGTCGGCAGCCAGTTGCAAGTCGCTGCCTTGCCAACGCAGGCTGGCGATGTCGAGCGGGCCGTTCAGCCGGCCGCTGGCGCCGTCGATCTGCAATTGCCCGCCGGTGGCGCGGCCGGCCAGTTGGATGGCCGTCTGCAGGCCGCTGCTGCTGGTGGTCAGCCAGGCGGTGGTGCCGAGCAGCGTGCCGGCGGCGATGAGGGCGAGGGCAGCGAAGCGGCGCATGTCAGAACGGGATGGCCAGCGAGAAGTGCAACTGGAAGCCGTGTGTGCGTTCGCCGTAGGCCAGGTCGACGCCGATCGGGCCGGCCGGGCTGCGCCAGCGGGCGCCGAGGCCATAGCCGACGGCGAGGCGAACGTCGTGCAGCGAATCGACGGCGTCGCCGGCATCGACGAAGGCGGCGACGCCCCAGTCCTCATCCAGCCAGTGCGTCAATTCGGCGCTGGCAATGCCGAGGTAGCGGCCGCCGACCGTCGCCGCGCCTTCCTTGATGCCCAGGCTCTGGTAGGCGTAGCCGCGCACCGAGCTGGCGCCGCCGGTGCGGAACAGGTAGTCCTGCGGCACATGTTGCCGCGAATCGGCCAGGGTGGTGCCGATCTCGCCGCGCAGGGTCAGCGTGTCGCGGCGGCCGAGCGGGATGTAGTGCTGGATGCGGCTGTGCAGGCGGACGAAGTTCTGGTCGGACAGCGCTGCCCGCGAGCCGCCGCCGATCTGGGCCTGCAGCACGGTACCCTGGTGCGGGTCGAGCAGGTTGTCCACGCGCCGCCAGATCCACATCGCGTTGGGCACCAGCGCCCGGCTGGTTACCGGCGAGGCGCCGTCCGGCTCGCGCAGTTCGTGCTGCCAGTTCAGCGACAGGCGCTGTTCGACGCTGCCGCGCTGCTGCACGGTCTGGGCGCCGAAGGCATAGCGCTCGGTCTTCAGGCCGGCGATGTCGGTGGCTTCGGCCATCGCACCGACGCTGTTGCGGCGGAAGCGCTCGTCGGGCGGCAGGAAGACATCGGCGTAGGCAGTCTGCTTCTTCTGTTCGAGGCGCAGGCCGGTATCGAGCTCCCAGGCGCGGCTGAACAGATTGGCATCGTGGTAGTTGAACTCGACGCGGGCGCCGGTGTTGGAACTGGCGCCGGCGCCGAAGGAAACCCGCTGCGTCGCCCGTTCGCGGACGCGGACGACGACCGGTACCGTAGCTGTACCGTCGGCCCCGATCTCTGCCGCCTCGCGGTCGATCACGGCCTGCACCGAGGCGAAGTAGGGTGTCGATTGCAGCGTGCTCTGCAGGGCGTTCAGGCGCTCCTCGCGGTAAGGCTGGCCGGCCTGCACGACACGGTTGTAGCGCTCGACCAGGGCGGGCTCGTAGCGCTGCAGTCCCTCGACGCGCAGCGTGCCGAAACGGTAGCGCGGCCCGGCATCGTAATGGGCGCGCAGCGCCGCACTGTGCGTTTCGACATCGATCGCCGCTTCGCTGTCGAGCAGCTTGGCGTCGGCGTATTCGCTGGTCAGCAGGCGGGCCAGCACCTGTTGCTTGGCGCTGTTCCAATCCTCCTGGCGGAAGGGCTGGCCGACCGGCAACGGCCAGTCGTGCCGGAGTTCTTCGCGGAACGGCTCATCCAGCGGCCCGGCTATGCTCAGGTCGAGTGCCTTGACCAGTGTGCGCGGGCCGGGATCGAGCTTGAGGTGCAAGGCGCCATCGGCCTCGCTGAATTCGAAGCTCGGCGCGAAATAGCCCTCGGTGGCCAGGATTTCGCTCAAGGTGCCCTGTAGGCGCCGGGTGTTGCCGGCTTCCTCGGGCAGGTAGGGGGCGAGCAGTTCGTCGATTTCCTCCGGCGCCTGCAATACCAGTTCGCCCGCCGCCAGCGGTGTGGCGATGGCGAGCAGGCAGGTACTCAGGAGAAGGGCGAGGCGGCGGGCGAACACGCCGTCATTTTACGCGTCGCCGCTCACTGGGCGGGGCGGCAGGAAGAAACTGCGCGGTTGCTGGCGCAGGCGGCGCCCCAGGGCCTGGAGCAGCGGCCCGCCATGGGCGAACTGGATGCCGCGCGCCCGCATGGCGGTGCGCAGGGCAAGCAGGAAGCTGATGGTCAGGTTGGTGAAGCCGATGGCGGCAACGCCGAGCGCGGCCCAGACGATGGCCTTGAGCGGCAGGTCGAACTGGAAGCCGACCAGCGCGTAGCCGAGGTTGGCCGACGAGAAGGCAATGTGGCGGATATCGAGCGGCAGGCCGAGGATGGTGCCGATGACGCCGGTCGAGCCGAGCATGCAGCCGAACAGGAAGTTGCCCATGATGCCGCCCAGGCGATCCTGGATATAGCAGCCGATGCGCCCGGCCCGGTCGTGCCCGAAAATGGCCCTCAGCCAGCCCAGGCGGGCGATGCGCGGGCCAATGTCGGCGTAGGCGGCGCGGTTGTCGAAGTAGCCGGTGATCAGGCCGGACAGGAAGAGATAGAAGCCGGCGATGGCGGCATGCGGCAGGGCCCAGGACAGCGGGTCGAGATCGGCGATCAGGTGGGCGCTTTTCTCGACGCTGATGGCCGGCGTGCCGTACAGGTAGCCGAGCCCGAGGCCGACGGCGATGGCGACCGGCAGGGCGACCATGACGTTGCCCGCAATGGCGGCCAGCTGGCTGCGGCAGACGGCGGCGATGACGTCCACCAGCCGTTCGAGGTCGGCGCTGCGGTTCAGGCGCAGGTCGCCGAGCAGGCCGGCCAGCGTTTGCGCGGTCATGGCCGGCTGCTTGGTGGCGACGGTCATGCCGAGCAGGAAGATGAGCACGAAGCCGAGGCCGTAGATCATGCTGAACAGGAAGGCTTCGCCGAACAGCGGGGCATTGAGCGCGGCGGCCTTGATCTTGAGCAGGGCCATGACGCCGATCAGCACGCCGGCACCGGCCGCCGAACGCCACATGTGGTCGTAGTCGGTATTCGATTCGCAAATGTAGTGCTCGCCGGAGCGGGCGGCGTTTTCGGTGACGCGTGCAGCGAGCAGGCCGGAGAGCTGGGCCAGGTAGTAGCGCAGGCTGTTGCGGCGGTTCTCGGCGATGAAGGCGGAGTGGGCGAATTCGCCCCAGCTGCGGATGGCCTCGCCGTGCGTTTCGGCCTGCTGGCCGGCGCCGAGGATGGCAACCAACTCGCGCAGGCGTTCGATGCTCTGCTCGCTGCGCGTCAGCAGGTAGGAGAGGTGCAGGCTGGTGCCGATGGTGAGGGCTCGCTTGCGGATTTTCTGCAGCGTTTCCTGGCACTGGTCGGCGATGACCAGCAACTGGCCGCCGTCGTCGGCGCTCTGTTCGGGCGTGTCGAGCGCGGCACGGAAGGTGTTGACGAAGTCCAGCGCCTCGGCCGACAGCATGATGAAGCGCGGCCGGTCGTCGTCGAAATTGGGCGAGGCGCGCATCAGTTCGCTGTCGACACCGAGGCCGCTGATGCGGTGGGCGAGGAGCAGCACGGCATTGAGCATCTGCTCCTGGATGCTGCGCCAGTCGATGTTGCGCAGGGCCTTGTCGGGAGCGAGCAACTCCCAGAAGCGCTGCGACAGCTCGGGCGGGATGTCCTGCAGCCAGCGCCAGTCGTCGGAGCGATGGAAGACGACATGCAGGCAGTCTTTCAGCCGGCGCTCGTCCGGCACCTCAGGCAGCAGGCGGTTGCCGAGGATGCGGCCCCATTCCGAGAAAAAGCCGGTACCGGGCAGGATGCCGCTATCGGTAAAGAAGGTGACCAGCCGGCGGGTGGCCATGAAATGCACGATGTGGCTGCAGAAGGCGGCGCGCAGGCTTTCATCCGCATCCAGGCGGTCGAGCATGGCCCGGTAGCGCTCGCGATAGTCGTCGTCGCGCCGGCTTTGCGGGCGCAGGACGGCAACCAGCCGGCGGAGCAGTTCCAGGGTGTCGGCCTCGGGCTGGCGAAAGGCGGCCAGTGCATCTTCCAGCGGATTGCCGGCGCTGGCCGGTTTGCCGAGCAGCCAGCGCAAGAAAGTACGAATTTTTGCCATTGTTTTTCCGGTTTCCTGGCGATGGCATTGCATTCGCCTGACATGGCTATCTTACCGGAAGCGGCACCAGTGCTGGTCGGCTTGATGTATGAGCCTGTGGTTGATCTGTGACGATTCGTAATAGAATTGGCGGGGTTGCAATTTCAAATATTCAATCCAACTTTCTGGGAATGCTGAACATGATGACTGCCGTCAAGAAAACCCTGGTTCTGGCCCTGCTGGCCGGCATCGGTTTCTCCGCCGTTGCGCAAGAGCGCGTTTACCTGATCGACCAGCGTGACGTCGTCGCTAAGAGCGGCTTCGGCCTGTGCTGGCGCGATGGCTACTGGACTCCGGCCGCTGCCGCTGCCGACAAGGCCGGTTGCGAGTGCGACAAGGATCTGTTGCCGAAGGAAACCTGCGAGCCGAAGGCTGCCGCTCCGGCTGGTGCTGGCGCCGCTGCCGCTGGCGTCAAGCCGTCGGGCGAGAAGATCACCGTCGCCGCCGACGCCCTGTTCGACTTCAACAAGGCTGTCCTGCGTCCGGCTGGCAAGCAGAAGCTCGACGAGCTGGTCTCCAAGGCCCAGGCCATCAAGCTGGAAGTGATCCTGGCCGTTGGCCACACCGACCGTATCGGTGGCGATGCCTACAACCAGAAGCTGTCCGAGAAGCGCGCTGCCGCCGTCAAGGAATACCTGGTTTCCAAGGGCATCGAAGCCAACCGCGTTTACACCGAAGGCAAGGGCGAGAAGCAGCCGGTCACCGGCAACAAGTGCAAGGGCAATGCCAAGACCAAGGCTCTGATCGACTGCCTGCAGCCGGATCGCCGCGTCGACATCGAAGTCATCGGCACCAAGTAATCCGCCGACGCCGTACCGAAAAGCCCTGCCTCGGCAGGGCTTTTTTTCGTTCGAAAGCGAATTCATGCCCCGTTTATCTGCCCTGTTCCGCCTCCTGAGCCTTGCCTGGCTGGTCACCGCCTCCCTGGCCCAGGCGGCCGACACCGCCCGGCCGCGTATCGGCCTCGTTCTCGGTGGCGGTGGAGCGCGCGGTGCCGCCCATATCGGCGTGCTGGAGGTGCTCGAACGGAACCGCGTGCCGATCGATTGCGTGGCTGGTACCAGCATGGGCGCGCTGGTCGCCGGGGCCTGGGCGGCCGGTCTGTCGCCGGCAGCGATGCGTGCCGCATTGGGCGCCGTCGACTGGAACGAGATGTTCATCGACGACCCCGAATACGCCGAACTGAGCCCACGCAACAAGCAGCTGGCACGCCGCTACCTGCCCGGTTCGGAAAGCGGCGTGATGACCGATGGCGTCAAGTATCAGTCAGGCGTCGTCACCGGCCAGAAGATCAAGCTCTTCCTGAATCAACTGGTGCGATCCAACCAGGGCGAGCGCAACATCGAGGATCTGCCGCTGCCCTTGTCCATCATCGCCACCGACATCGGCAACGGCGAGCGGGTGGTTTTCCGCGACGGGCCGCTCAGCCAGGCCATGCGGGCGAGCATGTCGGTGCCCGGCCTGCTCGCTCCGGTCGATCATCAGGGGCACAAGCTAGTCGATGGTGGCCTGGTCGACAACCTGCCGGTGGCCGAGGTACGTGCCCGCTGCCAGGCCGACGTGGTCATCGCGGTGAATGTCGGCACACCGCTGCTCAAGGCTGAGGAAGTCGGTTCGCTGATCACCGTGTCGGCCCAGATGATCGCCATCCTGACCGAGCAGAACGTCCAGCTATCGCGTGCCCAACTGCGCGACGGCGACATCTACATGCAGCCCGACCTCGATGGCCTGACCGCCGGCGACTTCTCGCGCCACGAGGAAGCGGCCGACCGCGGCCGGGCTGCCGCCGAAGCGCTGGCTGGCCGCCTGGCCCGGCTGGCCGTGTCGCCGGAAGCCTACGCCGCGTGGTGGCAGGGCATCGAAGTCAAGCGGCGCAGTTCGCCGCGCATCGACGAGATCGAGATCGTCGGTTTGCAGAAGGTCAATCCGGCCGCTGTCGAGCGCCACCTGCACGTCGAACCCGGGCAGACCATCCAGCCGTCGGAAATCAACCGCGACCTGCTGCGCATGTATGGCGACGGCTGGTACGAAAGCGTCGACTACAGCGTGCTGACCCAGCGCGACAAGAACATCCTGCGCGTCATGCCGCTTGAAAAGCGCTGGGGGCCGGACTACCTGCGCTTCGGTGTCAGCTTGCAGGCCGACAACAGCCAGGGCACTGCCTTCGGCCTGCGCGCCGCCTATCACTCGACCTGGCTCAACCGGCTGGGCGGCGAATTGCTTGTCACCGGCGATGTTGGCTCCACCAACCGGCTCGGCGGCAATTTATACCAGCCGCTCGATGCGGCGCAGCGCTACTTCGTCGAGGCGACGGTCGGCATTGAGCAGACGCGCCAGAACATCTACCAGAACGACGCTCGCATCGCCCAGTACAAGGTAACCGAAAACGGTTACGGGGCCTATCTTGGCGCCAATGTCGGCCTGCTCGGCCCGGTGCGCCTGGGCTGGGTGCAGCGCCATCGGCATTACGACCTCGATATCGGCAGCCGATCGCTGCCCGATGTCGACGCATCCTTCGGTGGCTGGAAGGCCAGTCTCGACTTCGACCAGTTCGATCGCATGCATTTCCCGACGCGGGGCTGGGCGGCCCAACTGGCTTACTTCGATTCGCCGGAGGCCGGCTACTCGCGGGCTGACGCCAACCTGCAGGGGGCTTTCTCGCTCGGCGGCACGGTATTCAATGCCCGCTTCCGCTACACCGGTTCGCCGCGTGGCGTGCTGCCGCTCTACGACGCCGGCTACCTCGGCGGTTTCCTGAACATGACCGCCTATGCCCCGAACCAGGTGATCGGCGACGATATCCGCTACGTCGGCCTGCGCACCGAGCGGATCATTGGCCGTCTGCCGCTCGGTCTGCGCGGCGACATGCGCCTCGGCTTCGCACTGGAAGCGGCCAAGGTCGGCACCCGCTATTCCGAAGCAAAACGCGACGGTCTGGCCGACTCGGCCGCTATCTACCTCGGCGGCCAGACGCCGCTCGGCCAGGCCTACGTTGGCTTTGGCTATTCGTCGAGCCGCGTGTCCAACCTTTTCCTGTTCATCGGCACGCCCTGAGCGGCGGGCAGTGGCATACTCCCCGATTCAACGACATCGGGGAGAGCACGCATGCAAGCACGTTTCCTGACTTTTGCCTCGGCCGCGCTGCTCTGGGCCGGGCTGGCGCTGGCCCAGATCAACATCAACACCGCCTCGAGAGAGGAACTTGATTCTCTCAAGGGAATTGGCAAAGCAAGGGCGGAGGCGATCATCAAATATCGCTCTGAAAATGGCCCCTTCAAGTCAGTTGATGATCTAAAAAATATCCCGAATTTCCCGGATAACTTGGTTGGGAAATTACGTGGGCAGATAACGGTTGTTGGTGCGCCTACCGTCAAGGCGCCTCCAGCCCCGTCGGCGAAAACAGCGGTTGAGCCGGCTCGGCCTGCAGTTCAGACAGCGCCCCGCGCGCTGCCCGGTCCGGCGGTCCCGGCCATGCTCGGCAAACCGGCGGGGCCCGTTGCCCCGAGCAAAACCGGTGCTCCAGCCCAGTCGTCGGCTGACCTGAAACCGGCCCCGGCCCGCCCGGCAGCGCCCGCCATGCCGGCCCGACCAATGGCCGAAGGCAAGCCGGCAGCCCCGGCGACGGCGGCACCCGCTGCGCCAGCCAGACCTGCCGCACCGGCCATGCCGGGCGCTCGTTCTGCCTCCCCGGCCGTTCCCGCTTCGCCGGCTGTGCCGGCCCGGCCGGCGGCCCCGGCGCGCCCGGCTTCGGCCAACTGAGGGATTGGACGGAGCGACGCGCTTGAGCGACAGCCTGACCCTGTGCGCCACCACCCGCCTGGCCCAGACCCTGCGCGGCGAGGTGCCGGCCGGCCGCAAGGTGTGGCCGACCCGGCAGGCGCTGACGCTCGGCCAGTGGCTGGGCGAACTGGCTGACGAAGCGCAACTGAGCGGCATTGCCGAATTGCCGGCGGCGCTCGATCCCTTCGCCGAGCGCCTGCTCTGGGAACGGGTCATCGCCGCCTCGTTGAGCGAGGCGACGCCGCTTTTCGATATCCAGGGCATGGCCGCCTCGGCGGCCGAGGCGCAGGCCTTGTGCCGGGTCTGGCAACTCAAGCCGGGCGGCGCCCAGGCTTCCGACGAAGCGCGGCTGTTCGCCAGCTGGCAGGCCGAATTCGACAAGCGCTGCCGGGCGGGCGGCTGGCTGGATGCTGCCGGCGTGCAGCGGCAGTTGGTCGCCCTGATCGCCGCCGGCCACTTCGGCCTGCCGGAACGCATCGCCTTCGCCGGTTTCGACCGCTTCACGCCGCTCGAACGCGACCTGATGGCGGCGCTGGCTGACCGTGGCGTCAGCGTCGAGCAACTGCCAGCCGGCCCGCATGACGGCAGCCGGCGCGGCGTGCTGGCCTGCGCTGACCGTGCGGCGGAATGCGCCGCCGTCGTCGCCTGGGCCCGCCAGCAACTGGCGGAACGACCGGATGCCCGGCTCGGCATCGTGGCGCCCGATTTGGCCGGCGTGCGCGACCAGCTGGAATTCCTGCTCGACGATGTGCTGCACCCGGCGCTGATCCGGCCGGATGCTGCCGAGCAGCCGCGCTGCTTCAATTTCTCGCTTGGCCGGCCGCTGGCCGAACTGCCGCTGATCCGCGTCGCGCTCGACTGGCTGGCCCTCGGTAGCGGCCGGGCCAAGGTCGAGCAGGCGCGGCTGTCGGTCTTGCTGCTGGCGAGCGGCTGGTCGGCCGCCGAAACCGAGGCGGATGGCCGGGCCCGGCTGGATGCCGCGCTGCGCCGCGATCTGCCCTATTTCACGACCCTGGCTGCCGTGCTTCGCCTGGCAGAGCGTCTGGCCGCCGAGGGGGCGCCGCTCTGCCCGCAGACGACGGCCGCTCTCGGTGCCTTTCTCGCCGCGACCGATGCCGCGCCGCGCAAGCTGCTGCCCGGCGCCTGGGCCGGCGTTTTCCGCCAGTGCCTGGCGGCGCTCGGCTGGCCGGGCGACCGACCGCTATCCAGCCCCGAATTCCAGGCTCGCCGGGCCTTCGGCGAGGTACTCGACGGCTTCGGTCGCTTCGATGCATTGCTTGGCAGCATCTCCTTCAGCGAAGCGGCCCGGCGCCTCAGCCAGCTTTGCCGGCAGCGCCTGTTCCAGCCGGAAACACGCGGCCAGCCGGCCATCCAGGTTCTCGGCGTGTTGGAGAGCGCCGGCCTGGCCTTCGACGGCTTGTGGGTGATGGGCATGAATGATGACCAATGGCCGCCGCCGCCCCGCCCGAATCCGCTGCTGCCGGCCGAGTTGCTGCGCGCCGCCGGGGCCAGCCACGCCAGCGCCGAGGTCGAGCTCGATTTCGCCCGGCGTGTCCATGCCCGCCTGCTGCAGGCGGCGCCCGATGTCCATTTTTCCTATGCCGAAGCCGACGGCAACCGCGTGCTGCGCCCCAGCCCCTTGCTTGCCGGGCTGCCGCCGGCCGCCGCCGGGGTGCCGCAGTTGATCACGCTGGCCGGCGAACTGGCTCGCACAGCGGGGGAAGCACTGGTGACGGTGG
This sequence comes from uncultured Dechloromonas sp., assembly GCA_964507585.1. GTDB lineage: Bacteria > Pseudomonadota > Gammaproteobacteria > Burkholderiales > Rhodocyclaceae > Azonexus. Next base: position 678 of record CAZDRS010000032.1, on the reverse strand, counting down.
AAGATGCCAGCGCACCGCCAGTGGTCGAGGGCGAAAAGGTGTCTGGTGGCAGTTGGCTGCTGCGCGCCCAGGCGATCTGCCCGGCCTGGGCCTATTTCCAGTACAGGCTGGGGGGCGAGGCGATGGAGGAGCCGGTCGAGGGCCTCGACCCGGCGGACCGCGGTACGCTGGTGCACGCGGCGCTGGAAGCCTTCTGGAGTCAGCTGCGGACCTCCGAGGCACTCGCTGCGCTGTCCGAAAGCGCCCGCCAGCAGGCCATCGCCGAGGCCGTTGCCCATGCGCTGCAAAGCTTCGAGACGGAGCGCCGGACGACCTTGCCGGCCCGCTTCCGCGAACTGGAGGCGGGGCGTCTCGCCAAGCTGCTCGATCTCTGGCTGCAGGTCGAGGCCCGGCGTGGCCTGCCTTTCGCGGTCATCGCCTGCGAACAACCGGCTGAAGTCGAGATCGAGGGCATCAAGGTCCGGATGGTGGTCGACCGCATCGACCAACTGGCCGACGGCCGGCAGGTGATCATCGACTACAAGACCGGCGCCAGCATCGATACCAAAAACTGGGCCGGCCAGCGCCTCACCGAGCCGCAACTGCCGATCTACGCCGCGCTGGTCAACGACGAGGTGGCGGCGGTGGTTTTTGCCAAGGTGCTGCTCGACAAGCCGGCCTTTGCCGGGGTGGCCGACG
>CAZDRS010000031.1:0-17217 GCA_964507585.1 uncultured Dechloromonas sp. | reverse complement strand
TCTTTCTCGACCAGCACCAGATGGGCAAGGTGCTGCATGGCGACCGGGCGCTGGTGCGCGTAACGGGCATCGACCGCAAGGGCCGGCCGGAGGGAGCCATTGTCGAGGTGACCGAGCGGGCCAACAGCAAGGTGGTTGGCCGCGTTTTCGTCGAGCATGGCGTGGTATTCGTGGTGCCGGAGAACAAGCGCATCTCGCAGGATATCCTGGTGCCGCCGGAGAAGAAGGCCAAGGACAAGCCGCAGTCCGGGCAAGTGGTGATGGTCGAGATCATCGAGCAGCCGAGCAAGTTCTCGCAGCCGATCGGCCGGATTATCGAGGTGTTGGGCAACTATGCCGATCCCGGCATGGAGATCGAGATTGCGCTGCGCAAGCATGACCTGCCTTTCGAGTTCTCAAGGGCGGCGCTGGACGAGAACAAGAAATTGCCGGACAAGGTACGCAAGATGGATCTCAAGGGCCGCGAGGATCTGCGCGAGTTGCCCCTGGTGACCATCGACGGCGAGACGGCGCGCGATTTCGACGATGCGGTGTTCTGCGAGAAGAAGGGGCGCGGCTGGCGGCTGGTGGTGGCGATTGCTGACGTGTCGCATTACGTCAAGCCGGGCATGGCGCTCGACAAGGAGGCGCTGGAGCGGGGCAATTCGGTGTATTTCCCGCGTCGGGTCATTCCGATGCTGCCGGAGAAGCTGTCGAATGGCATCTGCTCGTTGAATCCCGATGTCGAGCGGATGGCCATGGTGTGTGACATGGAGATCAGTTCAGCCGGCCAGATAGGCAAGTATCGTTTCTACCCCGCGGTGTTCCGCTCGCATGCCCGCCTGACCTACAACCTGGTGTGGTCGTGGCTGTCCGGCGAGAAGAAGCCGGAAACCGAGGTACATCAGAGCGTGCTGCCGCACGTCAAGAGCCTCTACAAGCTGTTTGGCGCCTTGCACAAGGCGCGGGCCGAGCGCGGTGCCATCGATTTCGAGACGACCGAGACGATGATGCTGTTCAACGACAACGGCAAGATCGACAACATCGTGCCGGTGGTGCGCAACGACGCGCATCGCATCATCGAGGAGTGCATGCTGGCCGCCAACGTTTGCGCCTCGGCTTTCCTGGAGAAGCACAAGCAGACTTGCCTGTACCGGGTGCATGCGGCGCCGTCCGAGGACAAGTTGCAGAACCTGCGCGCCTTTCTGGGCGAGTTCGGCCTGGCCCTGGGGGGCGGTGACGATCCGCGTGCCAAGGACTACGCCTTGTTGCTCGAGAAGATCAAGGCGCGCCCGGATTTCCAGTTGCTGCAGACGGTGATGCTGCGTTCGCTCAAGCAGGCCATGTACAGCCCGGACAACGTTGGCCATTTCGGCCTGGCTTACGAGCACTACACGCACTTTACTTCGCCGATCCGGCGTTATCCCGACCTGCTGGTGCATCGCGCCATCAAGGCCGTGCTTGCTGGCGAGAAATACGTGCCGGAAAAGGACTGGGACGACATTGGCCTGCAGTGCTCGGCCACCGAGCGGCGGGCCGATGAGGCGACGCGCGATGTCGAGAACTGGCTGAAGACCTTCTTCATGCGGGAGCGCATTGGCGAGGAGTTCGACGGCACGATCTCCGCCGTGACAGCCTTTGGTATTTTCGTAGCGCTCGACCAGGTGTATGTCGAGGGCTTGGTGCATGTCTCGGAACTGGGGGCAGACTATTTCCAGTACGATGCGATCAAGCATCAGATGCTGGGTGAGCGTACCGGCCAGCGTTTCCGTCTTGGCGATCGGGTACGGGTCAAGCTGGTGCGGGCCGACCTGGAGTCGAATCGTATCGACTTCGTGATGGCGCCGGATGAGCGGACGCCAGCCGGGCGGCGGGCAGTTGCCGGCAAGTCAGCCCAGGTGCCTACAACGCGTTCGCCAGCCAAGGCGACGGGCAAGGTGCTGGTCAAGGCACCGGCTAAAGCGCCGGTTAAAGCGCCGGTTAAAGCCCCCGTCAAGGCTGCGGCCAAGGCCAAGCCGGCCAGCAAGCCTGTTGCCAAGAAGGCGGGCAAGGCCGCTCCCAAGAAAACGGCTGCCAAGCCGGCCAAGGCCAAGAGCGGCAAGCCGGCGGCGAAGCGTCGCTAGCCGGGTTCTTCAGTGGCTGGGGTCGAGCAGGTCGGCTGCCTTGGTGGCTATCCTGGCGACCTGATCGGCGTCGATTCCCGGTAATTGTTCGGTCAGCCATTCGAGCGAGGCGCCGGGGATGATGTGTTTGGCTTCGGCGATGTCGGATGGCAGCGCCGGGCTGTCGGCGCCTTCGCTGTGCAGGTGTTGGGCCGTGTCCACGCAGAGTCGCGACAGGTTGGCGCGTGTGTTGTCGACGCCGCGGATCAGTTGGGTGAGCAGCGAAGGCAGGTGCCAGATGCCGGCGCATTTGAGTGTCAAGTCCTTGAAGCGGAAACCGCAGGTGTCGACCTGGGCTTGTACGGAACGTGCCGAATGCCCTGAACGAAGTGCTGCCAGCGCCTTTTGCGAAAGGTCGGGGGCGAACGACCAGAGCAGCAGTTCGCCAATTTCGGAGAGCAGCGCTGCCATGGCTACCTCGTCGGGGGAGACGTCGGCCCGAGCGCTTGCCCAGCGTAGGGCAAGGCGGCTGGCAAGATACGAGCGGGCCTCGCATTCGGCCAGGCCGGGCAGGCTTTCATCGGTCTCGGAACAGTTCAGCAACAGTTTGCGGAAGGTATCGGTGCCCAGTTGCATGACTGCCGCCAGCGGCGTGGTCGTTTCATGTCCCAGGCGCTGTACGCGATGCCCTTCCGCTTCGCGCAACAGGCGCAAGCAGAGAAAAGGATCGGATGCCGCGATGTCGGCCAGGTCGCGGGCGGCAAGGCGCTCGCCCTGTGTGCTTTCCAGGTCGAGCAGGAGGGCTTTGGAGCGGGGCATGCAGGGGAGTTCGCGGTTGCTCAGGAAGGCAGCCCACTGATCGACACCCCAGCGTTTCTGGTTTTCTGAAAGCAAGTGACGGGTATTCGCTGTCGTGATGAGTTGATATCGGCAGTATGGCGCAAAAGCTGAAGGGGGCGGCGATCCCGCATCGATTGCCCTGGTTGACACTTGTTTGCATTGCAAAATCGGCTTCGGTTTATAATGTCATGTTATTACTTTTGGAGTAGAAATGACGAAGCAGCGGACGATGACGATTTCCTCTGGCGAGGATAAATCCGTTGGTTCGCTCTCCGACGAGGTCGCTTATTGGCTGAGCACCGGCGATTTGCCGCCCCAGTTGATTACCGGCCATCGCATGATCGATCTTGAGCACCGTTTTCTGATTGGTGCCATCGCCAATCTGCGCAAGATCTGTATCGACCAGACCCGTTTCGAGAATTGCATTGCGTGCGGCCCGACCTTGCAGGAAAGCTGCGAGAGTAGCCTGATCGGCCTGCTGGGCGATGTGTTCGCCTTCATCCTCGACCACTTCAAGAACGAGGAAGCGGTCATGCGCGATTCGATGCTGCTGGTTATCGACCGCGACGTTTGCCAGGCTCACATGGAAGACCACGCGGAAATTGCGGCCAAGGTGCAGGAAATCGTTTCGGCCCTGGATTCCCAGCATGTCGTGTCGCGTATCCGCGAACTGGATGCCTTGCTGGGGCGCTGGGTCACCAACCATATCGCGCTGCACGACATGCTGTTGTCGCGCTGGATTGCCCGCGACGATTCGCTGTTCAAGCACGTTTGACGCATCCGCCGGCGCCATGCCGGTTCCCCAGCCGAAAGGCGGGCGGTAGAATCCGCCATCCCGATTTTCGAAAGCAGCCATGTCTTCCCGCCTGATTTACGGCTTTCATGCCGTCATTTCCAAACTCCGCCACGATCCGGGTTCGATCAAGGAAATCATGGTCGATGCGACGCGCCAGGATGCGCGCGCCCGTGATTTGCTCCAGCATGCCGAGCTGCAGGGCATCCGCGTCATCGCGACCGACGGCAAGCGGTTGGATGGCATGGCGCCGGATGGCAAGCACCAAGGCGTTGTCGCCCGCATCGAGGGGGGGCGGAAGGTGGCGCATCTCGATGACGTGCTCGATACGCTGGAGGAGCCGGCTTTCCTGCTCGTGCTCGACGGCATTACCGACCCGCGCAATCTTGGTGCCTGCCTGCGGGTGGCCGATGCGGCCGGCGTGCATGCGGTAATCGCTCCGAAGGACAGGGCGGTTGGCCTGACCGACGTGGCGGCCAAGACGGCCTGCGGCGCGGCGGAAACGGTGCCCTACGTGATGGTGACCAACCTGGCGCGGACGCTGCGCGAACTGCAGGAGCGCGATATCTGGGTGATCGGTACCGCCGGTGAGGCGGAGAGCGACCTTTATGCGGCCGAGTGGCCGAAGGCGACGGCCTGGGTGATGGGGGCGGAGGGGGAGGGAATGCGTCGCCTGACCCGCGAGAACTGCGACCAGTTGGTCAAGATTCCCATGCATGGCACGGTCGAGAGCCTGAACGTCTCCGTGGCCGCCGGGGTTTGCCTGTTCGAGGCGCGGCGCCGGCTCGGCTGAGTTTTTGCAGCGGAGGCGCAGCGGAATTCTCGGTTTTCCGCGTTGGGCTCAATGGGCTGTTGCGGTCGACATCAGCCGGGTTTGCACAACTCGGGGTGGCTGGCGATGATGGCGTCCAGGGTTTGCAGGGCGGTGGCGAAGTCGTAGTCGTCGATTTCCAGACGCAGGCGGGTGGCCGAGCGTCCGGCAATGGTGCTGAAGCGGGATTCGAGGGCTGCGAAGGCATCGGTTGCCGTCAGGTCGTCCTCGGCCAGCAATTGGCGGAAGGCGGCCAGTTCGCGGGCCAGTTGTACGGTATCGACCGTGGCACTGTCGCAAGCCTCGATTTCGACATGCGGAATGATGTCGTGCAACTGGTCAAGAATCTCGTCTAGCCAGGTGCCCAATTTGTCGATGTCGGGGTCGATTTGATGGGCCGGGGTTTCCGTGCTGATCGCCTTCTCGACGGTGCCTGCAAATTTCGAGAAATCCTTGAAGCCAAGCGTGGCCGAGGCGCCTTTGAGCGAATGAATGATCAGGCGCGCGTTCTTGTAATCGCCCTGTTTCAGGTAGTGGCGGGTTTTCTCGATGTCGCTGCGATGCTTGCTGGCGAACATGTCGAGCAGTTCGACAAACAACTTGCGGTTGCCCACGGCCGAGCGCATGCCGGCTTGCAGGTCGAGTCCGGCCACCCGGGCCAGGATGTCGCTGGCCGGCGCGGCATCGGGAGCCGGCGGCGGAGCGGCCTTTGCTTGCGGGGGCGGTGAGCCGAGCAGGCGGCGCAGCACCGCATAGAGCACATCGGGATCGACCGGCTTGGCAACGTGTTCGTTCATGCCCGCAGCCAGGGCCATCTGCCGGTCTTCCTCGAAGGCGTTGGCAGTCATTGCGACGATGGGGGTCTGCGCGTAGTCGGCCATCTGCCGGAGGTGGCGGGCGGCGGTTAGGCCATCCATGTTGGGCATCTGCACATCGAGCAGGATCAGGTCGTAGTGGGTGGCGGCCGCGCGTTCCAGGGCGATCAGGCCATCCGAGGCGACATCGACGTGGATGCCGACATCTTCCAGCAGGGTGACGGCAACTTCCTGGTTGAGCGGATTGTCCTCGGCGAGCAGAACGTGGTAGCCGGCCAGTTGGTCATCGGCTGCTTCGCCGCTGCCTTCTGCTTGGGCCGTAAGCAACTGGCTGTCCTGGTATTGCTCCAGCGCGACAAGCAGGCTGGAAGCGGTCAGCGGCTTGGCGATGAAGCCAGCGATGCCGACTTCGTCGAGATCTTCGCACGGCGCGGCGAGGGTGCCGCTGACGAGCAGGAGTGTCGGACGCTGGCGGAGCGGCAATTGGCGCAGATCAGCAGCGACCTGCAGGCCGGTCATGTGCGGCATTTGCCAATCGAGCAGGACGAGGCTGTACGGTGTGCCGGCCGTATCGGCGGCGACGATTGCCGCAACCGCCTCCTGGCCGTCGGGCAGTGTTTCCGGCACGGCACCCAGTTCTTGCAGCGTGGCGGCCATGGCCTGGCGGGCATCCTCGATGTCGTCGATGATCAGCACGCGTGAGCCGGGAGGCAGGACGGCGGCCCTCTGCCGCTGGCGATGGCCTGCCACCTTGTTCAACGGCAGTTCGAGCCAGAAGGTGCTGCCGACTCCCGGCGTGCTTTCGACGCCAACTTCGCCACCCATCAATTGGGCCAGGCGCCGTGAAATGGCCAAGCCTAGGCCGGTGCCGCCGAAGCGGCGCGTGGTGGAAATGTCGGCTTGCTCAAAAGCCTGGAATAGCCGCTTGGTTTCCTCGCTGCTTATGCCGATACCGGTGTCGATGACGGCAAAGCGCACGACAACCTGCTCGGCGCTTTCGGCGCACAGGCTGCCCCGCAGGATGATGCTGCCCTGGGTGGTGAATTTGACGGCGTTGCTCAGGAAGTTGAGCAGGATCTGGCCAATGCGCATGCCGTCGCCGTTGAGCATGGGCGGTAGGGCAGCGATGTCGGAAACGATCTCCAGGCCTTTGATCTGGGCTTTTTCGGCGATCAGTGCGCAGACGTTGCCGACCATGCGGTCGACATCGAAATTGCTTTGTTCGAGGCGCATCTTGCCGGCCTCGATTTTCGAGAAATCGAGGATGTCGTTGATGATGCCGAGCAGGTGCTGGGCGGCACCGCTGACTTTGTCGAGCTGCTCGCCCTGATCGCGGTCGGTAGCCGTGCGGCGCAGGATGTGGGTGAGGCCGATGATGGCGTTCATCGGCGTGCGGATTTCGTGGCTCATGTTGGCCAGGAAGGAGCTCTTGGCGCGGTTGGCGGCCTCGGCGGCATCGCGCGCCTCGGCCACTTCGCGCGTGCGGGCGGCGACCAGTTCTTCGAGATGGTTGCGGTAGCGCGCCAGTTCGGCGTTGGCTGCCTTGCGTTCGGTGATGTCGAAATTGACGCCGAGCACCCGTACCGCTTTGCCGGCATGGGTGACGACACGGCCACGCGATGTCAGCCAACGCTCCTCGCCATCGGGGCGGATGATGCGATATTCGATTTCGAAAGCGTCGTTGCTTGTCATGTGCCGGCTGATCATCGCCTGGACATTGGCGATATCGTCGGGGTGGATGCAGGCCAGCCAGGCTTCCTGTGTGCCGGCGAAGGTGTTCGGTTGCAGGCCGTAGAGCTTTTCCGCTTCAGGCGACCACCAGCTTCTGCCCGTGTCGAGGTCGACACCCCAGAAGCCCACCCCGGCGGCTGACTGGGCGATTTCGAGGCGTTCCTGGCTGGCGGCCAGGTTTTGCTCGACCAGCTTGCGTTCGGTGATATCGGTCCACACGGCCGACAGGCGTATTTTTTCGCCGACCTGGATGGGCTTGAGCGATGTCCAGAAATGGCGGATGGAGCCGTTCCGCGCTACCAGCTGGTGCTCGAAAACCATGCCGCCGAGTGTGATGGCCTTGTCGATAAGTTCCCTGGTTCTATCCGGGTTTGCTTCAATCTGCAGGTCGTAGATGGTGAGCTGGGCGAATTCACTGCGTGTGTAGCCCAGATGCTGGCAGGCTGCATCGTTGAATTCGATCAGGTTCAGGGTGTCGATGTCGATGAGCAGGATGCCGCTGTCGGCCTGGCTGACGACGCTGGAAAATACCTCTTCGCGCTGGCGCAGTGCCTCGGTGGCCTGCTTGAGCGAGGTGATGTCCTGCACCATGCCGATGGCGCGGCAGGGAGTGCCATCCGGGTTCAACTCGATTTCGGCACGCTGGTTCAGCCATTTCAGGCTGCCGCCGATCAGCGCGCGGTGTTCGATCTGGAATACGCCGCCCCGCATGGCCCGGTGCCAGGCTTCCCAGACAGCCCGACGATCGGTGGCGACGATGAACTGGAAGAATTGGCGCGGCGTGAAAGTGGTGCCAATGGGAATTTCAAGCAGGTTATAGGCCTCTTCCGAACCGACCAGCGTATTGAAGCGAAAATCGTAGATCCAGCTACCGAGGCGGGCGACATTCTGGGTGCGCTTCAGGGCTGCCTGGCTGTCCCGCAGATCCTGGTGCGCCATGTATTGCGCCGTGATGTCGCGGCCGACGCCAAGAACGCCGGCCAGGCTGCCATCCGGATTCCGGATGGCGACTTTGAGGATTTCAAGCAGCTCGCGATGGCCGTCCGGGAAGGTGCGCCATTCCTGTTCGGAAATCACATCGTCGCGCTCGGCAGCCAGGCGGTCGCGCTCCCGGTAGCGTTCGGCCAGTTCCTTCGGGAACAGGTCAAGGTCGGTCTTGCCGAGCAGTTCATCGGCACTCAGCCCGGTGAAGATCTCGAAACGCGAGTTGCAGCGCAGATAGCGGCCGTCGCCGTTCTTCAGCCAGACCATGTCGGGCATGCTGCGCAATAGTTGCATCAACTGCTGTTGCTCCATCTGTAGCAGCGTCTCGGCAAAACTGCGCGCTTTTTGGGCTTCGGCGAATTGCAAGGTGGCGTGGGCCGTGTCGCGCAGCAGGAAGCCTTTGACCTTGCGCAGGAGGGCGCGTTGTTCGTCGGTTAACTCGCCGTTCCGGCCCAGGGTTTCCAACGCACCGGAAATACGGGCGAGGTTGCGGGTGGTGAGAAAGACGACGAGCGCCCAGAGGGCAACGGTGATCAGGTAGCTGTGCAGCGTCGAGGCGAGCAACTCGCGCTGTTCCTGATTGAGCTGGATTTCCCCGGTTTCAATGCGGTGGAGCGTGAATCCCGAGACCGTTTCGTTGATGTCCAGAATGTGCTCGGCAAAATCGGCATGCAAGGTCTGGGCTTCGTCGATGTAACGCCCGGCTGTCGTTGGGTCGATGGCGACGATGTCGGTCGCAGAAACGGCGAGCCGCCAGTATTCCTGGAAATCGCGAATCGCCTCGTCGATGGCTTCCCGCAGTTCCGGGTTGGGGTTTTGTGCCTGCATCTGCTTGAGGTCGGCATCCATTTCGGCCATGGTGTCGACGACCCCGGTATGCACTTTATAGGCGGCCGCCTCGTCGATCTTGCCTTCCTTGGCCTGTCGCAGTGTTTCAACCAGCATTTGCTGCGTTTTCAGCATGCTGTTGTTGAGGTGGTTGCCCTGGCTGACAAAATGCAGGTCGGCCTTTTGCGCCTCGTTTTGGGCCTGTAGGTGGTTGTCGTGCAAGGAGAAAGCGCGCCAGCCGATAAAGGCGGCAATGCCGACGCCGACGGCGAGCGGCAGGAAAAAAACCAGGAAGCTCTGGGTTCGGTTTTTCACGTTACGGGCGTAGGAGTTCGTTCCATAGGCTGGGTGGAATACTGGCGACGTATTCGTAGCCATCCGGGCCGTGCTGGGCAAAGACGACCACGGTGCCTTCCGGCTTGACGAAAAAGCCGATCAGGTCGGCCAGGTTGGGGGCATGGGCCAGGAGCAGGCGGTTGGTGCCGGCCGGAATCGGGTCGGTGAGCAGTTTTTTCAGGGCCTCCAGGCGCGGGCGCTTTTCCTCGCTGGTCATGTTGGCCGAGTACATCAGCGCTTCTGCGGTCTCGAATTTCTCACCGACGGCCAGCGTAGCCGACTCGCGGGTACGGCACATCGGGCTGACGATGACCTCGCCGAGCGGTATCTTCGCTTTGCGCAGGGCCTTGCCGACATCGCGCATCAGGGCCCGCCCCTGGTCATTGAGCAGACGCTGCGTGTTGCAGTCGTTGAGATCGACGTTGGGAAATTGGTCGGCCCGCGTGTTGTCGGTGTAACCGTGGCGCAGGTAAAGCACGTAGCCGCCCTTGTGGATTTTGTCGATCAGATCGCGGTTGGCCATGACCTCGACAAAGGCTGGCTTGGCCGCAGGTGAGACGCTTTGGGCGATTGCTGGCAGTTGCCAAAAAGCGAGCAGCAGGGGCAGCAGGCGGAGCAGTTTCATGGCGGCGAGCTCAGTCGGTGTGGCGGTCGGCATGTTGTTCGGCGATGGCGACGAAGGCGTCGATCTTGGCGAGAAAAACGTCGGTGATGGCCGGATCGAAGTGTCGCCCGCGCCCCTGGCGGATGATCTCGATACTCTCGTCGAGCGGGATCGCTGCCTTGTAGTGGCGTTTGGAGACCAGGGCATCGAAAACGTCGGCCAGCGCCATCAGCCGTGCCGAGAGTGGAATCGCGTTGCCGGCCAGGCCTAGCGGATAGCCGCTGCCATCCCATTTTTCGTGATGGCCGCCGGCGATTTCGCGGGCGATTTCGAGAAAACTCATGGCGTAACGATTGCTCTGCTCGTCCTGCCTGCCGGCGTGGTCGCGCAGGACGCGCTCGATGGCTTCGGTCAGCGCATCGGCACCGATCTGGGCGTGCGTTTGCATGATCACGAACTCTTCTGCCGTCAGCCGTCCGGGTTTGAGCAGGATGGCATCGGGAATGCCAACCTTGCCGATATCGTGCAACGGAGCCGCTTTGGCGATCAATTCCCGGGTTTGCGGGGGGAGTTGGTCGGCAAAGTCGGGGTGTTCGCCCAGGCCATCCATCAGCACCTCGATGTAGCCTTGCGTTCGGGTCAGGTGGTTGCCGGTTTCGTTGTCGCGCTTTTCCGCCAACGTTGCCAGCGCCTGAATGCTGACTTCCTTGATCAGTTCGACTTCCTGGGTGCGTTGCTTGACCTGGGATTCGAGCAGGGTGTTCTGGTTGGCCAACTGGTCGTGTGCCTGCTTCAGTGCCAGGTGGGTGCGCACCCGGGCGCTGAGAATGGCCGGGCGGATCGGCTTGGTCACGTAATCGACGGCACCGAGGCGCAAGCCGGCTTCCTCATCCTCGTCGGCCGTCATGGCGGTGACGAAGATGACTGGCGTGTCGCGGGTTTCCGGCATCGCACGCAGGTGGCGCAGGGTTTCGTAGCCGTCCATCCCGGGCATCATAATGTCGAGCAGGATCAGGTCGGGAATCGGTGCCGTGACCGCCACCTGCAGCGCCCGCTCGCCGGAGTTTGCCACCCGCACATGGTATTCACCCTTCAGCAGGCCGCCGATAACTGTCAGGTTGTCCCGGTTGTCATCGACGATGAGGATGGTGCTCGGCATGTTAGGCTATTTGGCTGCTAGTATTGACATTAATAATACATTTTTTACTAACAAATCAGAAGCCGGCCGGGAATATTATTTTGCGACTTCCCTGGGGGCTACGAATTTCTGCCGCATGCTGCTCGTATAGAACAGCAGGCCCAGCCAGATCAGGCCAAAACTGAGCAGGCGGGAGCTTTGCATCGGCTCGTCGAACAGATAGACGGCGGTCAGGAACTGCATGGTCGGGTTGATGTACATCAGCATACCGACCATCGCCAGGTCGAGGCGCTGGGTGGCGGCGGCAAAGGCCATCAGCGGCAGGGCAGTCAGGATGCCGGCACCGATCAGCAGCAGCGTGGTGGGCTCGCCGACGAGCGTGAACACGGCGTGTCCGTGCTGCGCTTGCCATAGCGCGTAGATCAGGCAGACCGGCAGCATGGCCAGGGTTTCCAGCCACAGGCCGGACAGCGCATCGACCGGTACCTGCTTGCGCAACAGGCCGTAGGTGCCGAAGGTGGCGGCGAGGAACAGCGAAATCCAGGGCAGCGTGCCAAGTGCGATCAATTCGTTGATGACGGCGACGACGGCCAGGCCGATGGCCAGCCATTCCTTGCCGTTGAGGCGTTCCTTGAGGACGAGCAGGCCGAGCAGGACATTGACCAGCGGGGTCAGGAAATAGCCAAAGCTGGCAGCGACGACCTGCTGGTGATCGACCGCCCACAGGAAGCCCAGCCAGTTGCCGCCGAGCAGCATGGCTGCCAGGCTCAGGCGAATGAGTTGCCCGGGGGCATTGAACAGGCTGGCGACACCGGCCCAGCGTCGGCGCAGGGTGAGCAACAAAGCGACGAAGACGAAGGCCCACAGGGTGCGGTTGGACAGGATGTCCATCGGCGAAACGTGGCCGAGTTGCCTGAAATAGAGTGGAAAGAAGCCCCAGATGACGTAGGCGAGCAGGCCATAGCCGATGCCAGCCAGCGGGAGTTTGTTTCCCATCGCCGGTTATGCCGGGTCGCGCAGGATGTGCAGGGCTGGCGAACGGTAATCGCGCCGGAAGAGGACAACCAGCACGACGGCCGAGAGCAGGCCGAGCAGGGCCGGGTTGAGCAGCCAGCCGGAGGCGGCCAGGCCGAAGTAGTAGGCGCGGATGCCGCGGTTGAAGTCGTCGCCGGCCAGGTTGTTGGCGCCGGCAACCCGCTGGGCGTAGGCGTCGATGCCCGGTTCGCCGGCCTTGCCGAAGGGCGCGGCGCCGACCAGGATGGAGAGCAGGTTGAACTGGCGCAGCGACCAGGTAAATTTGAAATAGGCAAAGACGAAGCAGGCCAGTACCAGCATCAGCTTGATTTCCAGCAGTTCGCGGTTGCCGGTGTTGCCGAAGGGCAGTTCTGAGGTGAAGCTGACCAACTTGTCGGACGCGCCGAGCGCGGCAACCAGGCCGGCGATGATGTAGATGGTGGTGTTGGCGTAGAACGACACGCTGGTCACCAGGTTGCCGATCAGCGTCGAGTCGGTGACCCGTACATCGCGCTCCAGCATGCGGTAGGCCCACTTCAGCCGGTATTGCTGGCTGGTGCGGATCAGCCCGCCGGCACCCCGGTTGCTATGCTCGGAATACCAGGCATAGCCGGCCCAGCAGGCAAAAAAGGCAAGCAGGGAACACCAGTCGATGGCGGTAAGGTGAGGGAGGGCATGCATGGCCGCATATTGCCATAGCACCGGCTGTTTCGGCATTGGGGATAACCGCGCCGGCAGGCGGCGAGGCAAACTCGGGTATCCTGTGCGCCTTTGAAATCGAGGGAGAACGAATATGGGACAGGCCAAACAGCGCGGTACGCAGGCCGAGCGGGTAGCTCAGGCACAGGCCAAGATCGAGGCGACCCGCCCGGAAAAGCTGGTGTGCAACCATTGCAGCGCCGACGTGACGCAGATCAACCCGGTCAGCACCCGCGGCCTGCGTGGCCTGGAGGCCATTTGGGTCGGCCAGTGCGAATGCGGCCATACGACCTTTGCCGCATCCGGTGACCCCAAGGCGGTCGAAGCTTTTTTCTTCGCGCTCAGCGAAAACACTGAACTGACGCTGGGCAGCCAGAAGCAGGACGGTAGCGAGCACGAAACGGCCAACCTGGCTTCGCCCCAGGACTGATTCGGGAGAGAGGCACGCTCCGTTGAGGGGCAAAGGCCTTGACCCGTCATTCCCGCGCAGGCGGGAATCCCGATATCCGGATTTTTCTGGGTTCCCGCCTACGCGGGAACGATAAGGTGAGGGCCGCCAACTGAACGGTATTGTCGCTCAGTTGGCGTTGGTGAACTCCGCCGTGCGTGGGTGGGCCTGAACCGTGGCGCGGCGGGGAACGAGGTTCTCGTCGAGCAGCCGTTCGATGCGGAAAAAGATCTCGTAGCGCGAGAACGGTTTTTTCATAAAGTCGTCGGCCCCGATGCGGGTGCCGAAAAACTGTTCCATCGCCTGTTCGTTGCCGCTCATCATAATCACCGGCGTTTCGCGCAGCGCCGGATCGCGGCGGATGGCGCGCAGAGCGGCAAAGCCGTTCATGCCGGGGAGCACGATATCGAGGAAGACCAGGTCGGGTTTGTGCTCGCGCAGCAGATCCAGCCCGCTTTCGGCATCGAGCGCTTCGTAGGTTTCGTAGCCGGCCGAACGCAGGAACTTGCGCAGGGCGGCGACGATGGTCTTCGAGTCATCGATGATCAGCACGCGGGTACCTTCCCGGGCATTGATGCGAACCCGCTTGCGCCGCTCGACCGTGCCTTCGGCCGTGGCTGGCATGGTGTCCGCTACCTCATTGCGGCGCAGCAGTGTCCTGATTTGATCGAATATGCCCAAGATGTGCCCCAAGCCGTGCGCTGTCTGATAAAGAATGAGGGTGGATTTTATGACTTATTCATTGTCTTTCGTAGCGCTTTCTTGGGCGGCCTGCTGTGCCTCTGAACGCGTGACGTTGTAGTTCCGCGTTGCGACGATGGTGGCAAACGAGGCGAACTGCTAAGCTTTGGTTGTGTCTGTACGGTAATCGCCATCTGACTGGCGTAAGGGGATCGGATGACATATTTTCGTTTCCGGAGTAGAGCCGTCTGGCAACTGCTTGCCAGCCTGTGCTGCGCATTCTGGCTTGGCCAGGCTGCCGCCGGTGAAGGCGATGTGCCAGCCGCCGGGGCTGGGGCGGTCAAGCTGATCCGGGTTGTCTCCGACGATAACTACCCACCCTACCTGTTTCGCAATTCCGATGGTGTTGTCGAGGGCTATCTGGTCGATCTTTGGCAGCTCTGGGAAAAGAAGACCGGGCTGCGCGTCAGCCTGACAGCAACCAGTTGGGCGGAAGCGCAGCGCATGATCAAGGTCGGCGAGGCAGATGTGATCGACATGATCTACCGCACGCCGCCGCGCGAGTCTTTCTACGAATTCTCGCGGCCCTATGCCGAACTGCCGGTGTTCATCTACAGCCATTCGTCGATCAGCGGCATCAATGGCGTCAGCACGTTGAAGGGCTTTCAGGTCGGTGTGCAGGCGGGCGATGCCTGTATCGACAAGCTGAATGACGAGGGTATCGTCAATCTGATCCAGTACCGCAATTACACCGAGTTGCTGGCTGCCGCGCATCGGCAGGAAATCAAGGTGTTTTGCCTCGACGAATATCCGGCCAATTTTTATCTGTACAAATCGAATCTCCAGGCGGAATTCCGCAAGGCATTCGAGTTGTATCGCGGCCAGTCTCACCGGGCGGTACGCAAGGGGCAGGGCGATATCCTGCGCCTGGTCGAAACGGGCATGGCGCAGATCACCCCGGCCGAGGAGCAGGCCTTGCACGACAAGTGGTTTGGCACCCCGGTCGATTTCATGCCCTACGCCCGGGTTATTGGCTGGGTGGCTTTGACCCTGCTTGGCGTAGGCATTCTGTTGCTGGCCTGGATACTGACCTTGCGCCAGCGGGTAGCCGCCAAGACGCGGGCCTTGAACCATACCCTGGTTGAATTGCAACAGGCGCATCGCGTGGCCGAGGGGGTCAAGCAGCATTTGGCTGCCACGCTGGAGGCCATCCCCGACATGCTTTTCGAACTGGATGCGGAAGGGTGCTACCAGGGGGTGTTCGCCAACTCGACCATGCCGCTGGCGGCGCCCCGGGACAGCCTGCTTGGGCGCCTGGTCGATGAGGTACTGCCGGCAGCGGCGGCTCGTGGCGTGCATGCGTCGATAGCCGCTGCCTTGCGCGAGGGCGCCGACTACGGCCGGGAAATTTGTTTCGAAGTGAATGGAAAACCGCATTGGTTCGAGCTGTCCACCGCCCGCAAGGCAACTGCCGATTCGGAGTCGCCGCGCGTGTTGATGCTGTCGCGCGACGTGACCGCCCGCCGCGAATCCGAGCAGGCCTTGTTGAAGGCCAAGGAGGAGGCCATTGCCAGTGAGCGCGACAGGCGCGTTCGCGCCTTGTTCGACGCTGCGCCAATCGGATTGGCTTACGTCAAGGGTAATGTCATCGAGTCGCTTAACAATCAGTTCATTACGTTTTTTGGCTACGGAACCGACGATATTCCGACGGTAGACGACTGGTGGCCGCGGGCCTATCCCGATCCCGCCTATCGGAAGGAAGTCAAGGAAACCTGGGAGGCGCTGATTGCGATCGCACTGGCCAGCAATGGCGAAGTGGAAAGCCGGGAGTACCGGGTACGTACCAAGGATGGCCGCGACCTGGACATGCTGATTGGCGGCCAGGTGCTCGAAGACGGCATGATCGTGACGCTGACCGACATTTCGCAATTGAAGGGTGCCCAGGCGGCACTGCGCGAAGCCAAGGAGGCGGCGGAAGCGGCCAACCTGGCGAAGAGTTCCTTCCTGGCCAATATGAGCCATGAGATCCGCACGCCGATGAACGCCATTCTCGGCTACGCCCACCTGCTCCGACGCGGCGAGTTGACGCCGGAGCAGGCCGACCGCTTGGCCAAGATTGCGGCGGCCGGTGAGCACCTGCTGGCGGTGATCAACGACGTTCTCGATATCTCCAAGATCGAGGCCGGCAAGATGATGCTGGAGGAAACCGATTTTGCCCTGAGCAGCATCCTCGACCATGTGCATTCCCTGATTGCCGACAGCGCCCGGGCCAAGGGGCTGGACGTGAGCATCGATTATGGCGAGGTGCCGAGCATGCTGCGTGGCGACCCGACCCGGCTGCGCCAGGGGTTGCTCAATTTTGCCAATAATGCCGTCAAATTTACCGAGCATGGCAGTATCGCCTTGCGAACCCGCCTCCTGGAGACGACTGGCGATTCGTTGCTGGTGCGCTTCGAGGTGTCGGACACTGGCATCGGTATCGCTGCTGGGCAGTGCGCCGGACTGTTCCAGGCATTCCAGCAGGTCGACGCCTCGACTACGCGCAAATATGGCGGCACCGGCCTGGGCTTGGTCATTACACAGCGCCTGGCCCGGCTGATGGGAGGCGATGCCGGGGTCGATAGCCAACTCGGTGTCGGCAGCACCTTCTGGTTCACCGCTCGCCTGCACCTTGCCCACCAGCCTGAGTGCGAGCAGGTTCGCGATGGATCGTCGCCCGAAGCCATGATCCTCCTGCATTATGCAGGCACCCGCATCCTGCTGGTCGAGGATGACCCGATCAATCAGGAAGTAGCGCTGGCCTTGCTCGAAGATACCGGCTTGAAGGTCGATGTCGCCGACAACGGCCGCCAGGCGGTGGCCAAGGCGACACAGACCGACTACGCCCTGATCCTGATGGATATGCAGATGCCGGAGATGGGCGGTATCGAGGCCACGCAGGCCATCCGTCAATTGCCGGCCCGGCAATGGACACCGATCGTGGCGATGACCGCCAATGCCTTCGACGAAGATCGCGAGCGCTGTATCGCGGCGGGGATGAGCGATTTCATCCCGAAGCCGGTCGATCCGGATGTGCTGTTCCAGACGCTGGCTCGCTGGCTATCCAACCGCAGCCACTGGGGGCGGCACTAGCAGGCTGTGGCAAAACGATTGCCGCGTTGCGCGGTGATTTTTAGTGGCTACAGGGTTTGCCCGGCGGGCAGATAACCTTGCTCGGGGCCGGCTGGGGCGTTGGCTCCGGCGGTGGCGGCTTGGGGTGGGGCTTGGGATTTGGGTAGATCGGGTGTGTCACACCATAGCCTGGCACGACATAGACCGGTGTTTGGGCTTCCGGCGGTTTGACCAGGCTGCGGCATTCGGCTTCCAGTTGTGCCCGCTGGGTGGCTTCCAGGGCTTGCTGGGCCAGGTCGCGCA
>CAZDRS010000030.1:0-17605 GCA_964507585.1 uncultured Dechloromonas sp. | reverse complement strand
AAACATCTGAACAAGATCTCTGTTTCACTGATTCTGCACAACGGTGTGAAGCATCACTAACCAACGCTGGCATATCACAGCACGTCAAGGTATCTTCATATGCTGGAGCTGAAAACAAAGCTCAAGGGGGCTGAACTCAAAATCCATGCCTAAGACCAGAATAGGAAATCTTTAATATTGCGAAACCAGATTTGATTATTTTGATTAAAACAAAAATAACCACAACACTCACACAAAAATCAAAAATACATTAACAAACCTGGTATCAAGTAATAAATCGGAAACTCAGATCTGAGTCTTTCGCTTCTTTTTCCAGATTATTCCTCGCAAGCACATTATAATGAAGAGGGAATAGGTCACGCCCCGGGGTCTCAAGTATGTCAATCTCAACAATATCGAAATCGCGCAGCAAACTCTTATAACCATGCTCTGTGAAGCGCCAGCAGTCGGGAATTGGGCCGTGGATGCGAAGGTTCAGCGGTGACGACAGTATGAGATAACCGCCATCCTTGAGAATACGGCGTAGTTCAGCCACGGCCTCGAAGGGGTTGAGCACGTGTTCAAGTACATCCATGCAGAAAATGCAGTCGAAGAACGCGTCAGGGATCTCCGAATTGTGTTTGGTAATGTCGCCCACAAAATCCGGGCCGTAGGTATTGACGATGTCAAAGGAATAGTATTTGTAGTTGGTGAACTTTTCACGAGTAAGCGAACGGTTCTGCGGCCCAATTTCCAGCAAATTACCAGAACAGCCCTTCAGCCTCACTTGGGTATCAATGATAAACTTATCGATGTGGTGACGAATCATCGGGCTAATGTCGATGTCAAATTGGGAAACGGTTGCCATTAATAGAGAGTCCTATTGGGAATAGTCGCTGATGAGGCGTGTTCTTTGAGCGTATGCCTCGGGTCTTGTACGCCCTATGTTAAAAAAGGGCACCAAAGTATAGAAAATCCTCACCTAATCTGCCAGTATCTCCACTTTGGTTGCTAGTAGTCAATAGAAAGCCCCAGCCTGTTCCAAAAAGCCGGAGGCGTAGGGAAGTCTCAACTAGGGATGCACATGAGAAAGATTGTATTGTTGGGAGGTACGGGTTTCATTGGGTCTCATCTCTTTGCCCACTTGTCAAAAAACGCCTCCTATGACGTGAGGGTGTTTTCGCGAACCGCCATCCCGGGGCTGAATCCGGAATTCCAGAAGTCTTTCATCCAAGGTGACTTTCGCGACATCGGCCCCTTGATGCGGGTGATTCATGACGCGGATATCTTGATCCATTTGATCTCATCCACCGTACCGAGCAGTTCGGCGCATGACCCGCTAGGAGATATCGAAAATAATCTCCTGGGCACTGTAAATTTACTGACACAAATTCCGAACACCTCAATCAAGAAATTCATCTATTTTTCTTCTGGTGGCATGGTCTATGGCAATCCAACCCACCTACCCGTGGATGAAAAACACCCCCTGGCCCCCATCAACCCCTACGGTATCAGCAAGATGGCGTGCGAAAGCTATGTCCGCTACTACGCGACGAAATTCAACTTCGAACACAACATCATCCGCCCCTCCAACCCCTATGGCCCGGGGCAACCCGACGACGGCATCCAGGGGGTGATCGCCTCCTTCCTGAGCCGCGCACTCAAGGGGAAGGAACTCAAAGTTTGGGGCGACGGCAGCGCAGTACGTGACTACCTCTACATCGACGATCTGGTCGAATTTGTAGCCAAGCTGATCGAGGCCGACCACATTGGCGGCGTATTCAACGTAGGCTCAGGCGTGGGTGCCGACCTCAATGAAATTATCCGGGTGACTTCCGAGGTATCACACACCTCGCCGCGCGTGGTACGTGTGGAAACCGGGGCCTCCAACGTGAATGAAATTTATCTGGATATCACTCGAGCCAAGACTTTGCTGGGTTGGGAACCCAAGGTTACGCTACGGGAAGGAATGGAGCGGTTTTATCGGGTGTTGAGACAGGGGGGGCTATAACCGAATCCGAAACAAGCCACCAGCCAGAGTTTCCCCGCGCCCTTCTGCCTTGGCAGTCGTCACATAAAGAAATTCCGCATTTTCCCCGCCTAGGCAACAAGATGAGACATTGGTACAGGGGAGCTTGATCTCGCGGAGTTTCTTTCCGGTTTCCGGGTTCCATCTGCAAACGCGGCCACCTCCCCATTCGGCGACCCAGAGCATGTCGTCGCCGTCAACGCACATGCCGTCAGGCCAAGCATTCCCCTTGATCTCGACGACGTAGCGGTCGAAGTTGGCTGTGCCGCTGTCTAGTTGGTAGAAGTAACGCCCCACCTTCTTGGTCGAGGTATCGATGAAATAGAGAAAGTCACCGGTATTTGAAAACCCAATGCCGTTCGAAATGTTTGTACCGGTAACAAGGGTTTGCACCTGTTCACCGTCGATCGAGAATAGGCGCCCAGCCCCAGGCATTTCTTCCGCATCCCCTTTAGTGCCAACCAGAAAGCGCCCGCGTGGGTCGAGTTTGCCGTCGTTGTAACGCATTGCGGAGGCGTCTTCAAGTTGTATCAGAAAAGCGCGCTCCCCGGTTTTGGGGTTAATCCGATAGATGCCGCCCTTTTCAGCGGAGAGCAGCATGCCGCTGGGTTCGATGACCACGCAGCCTACTGGCCCGTGGGTGGGGAAGGACTGAACAGCACCAGTGACGGGGTCAATGCGATGAATTAGGCATTGCTCAATGGAAACGCAATAGAGACAGCTTTCCTGAGCATCCCAGCAAGGGCCTTCGAGGAGGGAAGCCCCACTGTAGAAGATGAGTTCCGGGGCGGACATGCCTTAGATATCCATCCCGAATTCGCATAGCAGATTGGGAACATCGGCCTCTTTGTAATGGGAAACACGGGCGATTTTCTGTTCTGGCACGCCGAGCGCGATCAGTTTATTGGCGGCTGCGTTGGAAACCGTTTCGTCGATGAAGGCGACCAGCACATGGTCGTAGTCCATTTCCCGAATTGAGACCGGAGGCATCACCGGTAGACCGAGACGGCGATGCTCCTCGCAGAGATCATCGATCCACCCAATCACCTGTGTGTGCTGGCTACGCGACAAGCGTCGATGGAGGTGTTGCCCGAAGGTACCGGCGCCACAAATGACGATTCTTCCGCCTGCTTGCACGTCTTTGAAGGGGCAGAGTTCATCCTGCGTTTTGCCATGGAACATCCGACCATCCGACCGCACAGTGAGCAGGCTCAGCAAAAAATAGTCGACCTGGTGCAAAACAACATCAGAATACTCTGATTCTCTGAAACGACGTTTCAGGTAATGATACATGACACTGAGTTTCTTGATTTCCTCCTGCGCGTTTTCTCGTGTCTTGATCGAGGAATCGACCCGCTGGCGATAATGGTAGTGTGCCGCCTCGGTAACGAAGACGACCTTAGCGGCAAGCAGGCTCGGGTAAACGCACGAAGCGTCTTCGCCAATGAAAATGCGGTCATCAACACGCATCTGGTTGTCAAACACCACCTCGCGGCGAAAGAGCTTGTTCCATACGTATGAAAAAATGCCGAATTGCGAAAAATTACCGCTATAGAGCATCTTGGAGTAGATCTCGCGCACCAATCGCTCCCCTTCGTACACGCCGCATGGCACGGAGTTGCACAGCACCTCGACAACTTGGCCTTCCAACTCCTCCTGATGGCCAGCGGCGACGACGTCAGCACCGTGGCGCAGGGCATTGTCCAAGAGGGTAGCGTACATTTCGGGCTCGACCCAGTCATCGCCGTCGACGTAGCCGATATAGGCGCCAGTGGAGACAGCGAGTCCGGCTTTGCGGGCGCTCACCAAGCCGCCGTTCGGTTTATGGATGACCTTAATTCGCTTGTCTTGTGCGGCATACGCATCGCAAATGGCCGGGCAGCCATCCGGCGAGCCGTCATTAACCAGAATGATTTCGATATGGGTTAGGGTCTGCGCCAGCAGGCTATCCACGCATTGCTTTAGATATTGCTCTCCCCGATAGATGGGAACGATGACGCTAACGCTGACTTGATCACTAGAACTCATTTCTGATATGCATTCAGATAAATAATCCGCCGGTGATCCTTAGGTTGGCACCGGTGACCATTGTTGATTGATCCGAGAGCAGGTAAAGGATGCCCGGTACGATGTCCTCAACTTCGGTCATCCGCCCGGCAGGAACCACGCCAGACGCCCAAGTGCGCAAGCACTCGGGTGACATGCCTTGGTTCTGGCGCAGTGCCACTTCCCCTTCGGTCGGCGTCCAGCCCATGGTGACGTGGTTGGCACGGATGCCTGCCTCAGCGTAATGCTGGGCAAGGTGATTGCTGAGCGTCAGTAAGGCCCCCTTGGAGCAGGCGTAAGCAACCCGATCCTTGTCGCCGCCCCAAGCATGAGGGGAGCCAGTCAGAACGATCGAGCCGCCGCCGACGGCTTGCATGTAACGGACGGCATGCTGGCAGCAAAAAAAGGCGGCACGGATGTTGATATCGAAGATGGCGTTGAAGTCATCTTCCGTAGATTCGAGCAGACTAGCCGCCGGCGTGATGCCGGCATAGTTGAAGAAGCCGTCGATACGACCAAAACATCGATGGGCAGCATCGAAGAGCCGCTGACAATCTTTAGTTTTGCGCAAATCGGTGGGAACGAACAGCCCCTCCCCCCCCAACTCAGTTATCTGCGCCAAAATATCTTGCGCAGCGGCTTCATCACGCCCGCCAATTACGACCCGTGCGCTTTCCTGCACGCACGCCAAGGCTACGGCCGTGCCGACACCTTTGGTGCCACCGGAAATCACGATGGTCTTACCGACCAATCCGCCCACCATGAACGATTTAGCGCCCAAGATACCCCCCATCCACGGGAATCACGGCGCCATTCACATAGTCGCTGGCCGTTGAGGCCAGAAAGATGGTGATCCCTTTTAGGTCGTGCGCCGTTCCCCAACGCTTTTGCGGAATGCGGGCGAGGATGTCGGCCGAACGTACCAAATCGTTCATCAGGGCAACGTTTAATTTCGTATCCATATACCCCGGCGCAATAGCATTGACGTTAATGCCTTTCCCGCCCCAATCGTTGGCGAGGGTTTTTGTTAGCTGCCCGACTCCACCTTTGGAGGCGGCATAGGCTGGGATGGTAATACCACCGCAGAAAGAGAGGATGGAGGCGACATTGATGATTTTTCCGCCTCCTTGCGGAATCATGGTCTTGGCAGCGAGTTGGCAATAGAAGAAAGTGGCCGAAAGGTTAACGGCCAAGACATCGTCCCAGTCTTTCTCCGGAAAAAACTCACTGGGGTGGCGACGCTGGATGCCGGCAGCGTTGAGCAAAATATCTACCCGGCCGCCGAGAAATTCCAACGCCTCAGCATAGGAGGAACGTATCTGGTCACGGCAAGCAATATCAGCCTGAATGGCGTGAACAGCCCCGCCTTGTTGGCAGAGTGTTTGCGCCACTTGGTGGACAGTGTCATTGATGTCGATGACTACCGCCCGTGCGCCAGCCTTGACCACTGCCTCCAGCATGGCTAGGCCCAAATCACCGGCACCACCGACGACGATGGCGTGCTTTCCGTTTAAATCAAAGAGTTCGTGCATATTGTCTCAACCCATAAACATTCCGCCATTTACATCCAGAACGGCACCGGTAGTGAAACCTGATTCTTCGCTGGCAAAGTAGCTGGCTGCTGCCGCCACTTCTTCCGGTGTACCGATTCGCCCAAGAGGGAAGCAGTTCAGCAGCCGGGCACGGGTCGCTTCATCATAGGCCTGCGACATCTCGGATTCAATAGTCCCCGGCGCGATGCAGTTGACAGTGATCCCTTGGGGAGCCAGCCGTCGTGCGAGGCCATAAGTGAGGGCGATAATGCCCCCCTTGGAGGCGGTATAAGCCAAGCCGTTCTCGTACCCACCCATGCGGCCAGCGTTTGATGAAATATTGATGATCCGGGGGGCATGACTTTTCTCCAGAAAGGGGATGGCCTGCTGGCTGATCAGGAAGCCCCCTTTCAGATTGATGCCCATGATCTTGTCCCAATGCTCGGGCGAGATATCTTGAATAGGGGAGACATCCAGTACTCCGGCACAATTGACGACGACGTCTATGCCTCCGAAGCGCGCCACCACCGACTGAATTGCGCTGCGCACCGATTCCAGATTTGACACATCACAGGCAATACCTACACAGGAGTAGCCGTGATCAGAAAGGATTTTAGCAGCAGCTTGGGCGCTCTCTTCTCGCACGCTCAAGATACCGACATTCATGCCAGCCTTGGCGAATCGTTGGGCGATGGCGAGGCCGATGCCTCGGGAGCCTCCGGTCACGACAGCTGTTCGGTGGTTAAGTGTGGACATGGCTTGTTCTCCAGCGTGCATGGTTCAAATCAACCTAGTATCAAAGCCATCCAGCAGCATGGTCTGGCCTTGGTCATTCAAGACACTGACATCGTTTTGGAACTGCCGCACCTTGTATGCGAGTTCCTCCTTGGTATTACCCACCACGTAAAGACGGGCAACGACCTGAGCCTCGGTACCGACCATCTGTGGTGTAACCACATCACCCTCGTACAAGCGCTGTACGACCTTGAACACTGCAGGATCGGCCGCCGCCGCAGTCAGTCCGTTGATACGGCCAATCTTGCCTTCTTTGGCCAGGTACCAGATAGTCCCGGCATACCTGCCTCGGAAGCGGCAATCGTTCAATGCACTGAGATCCGCTTCCCCCATCGCCCCAGTCAAGGCATGCTCAATTAGCAGGGCTTTCTGGTCGAAGCCATTGACAGCATGAATATGCAGATCTGGTGCCTCCCCCTGCAGCCTGAAACCCGGATCATAGACATGGAAGGTGCCATTTTCAACAAACGCCGAAACCATGAGCGTTCCGTTTTGCACTCCCAAGTCTCTGAACATGCGGCAGAACTTGTCATGCAAGGTGTCAAAATACAAATCCACATGCCGAGAAGGGTAGACCGCTCCCAAACAGACCCGGCTGACATTCCCCTGCGCCCGAGTCGTGTAGCGGTCTGCAATAGCCGAGGCCCAGATTTCGCCATCCTTAAACGTAAAGTTGATGAAGAGGTCATCACAATCCATGTAACGCTCGACCAAAAAACGCCCGCTTCGCGAAAAAGCCAATGCTTTTTCGACGGCCGCGCCTACTTCATCCATGGTGTTGCAAATCGACATACCCTTGCCGGAATTGCCGTCCACTGGTTTGACGAACAGAGGGAAGGGTAGTTTCTGAAGCTCTTCAGCACAAAAATCGGAATCTAAATTGAAGAAAGAAATGGGCGAAATCCCATGCGTCAGGCACAAATGGTTGAAAGCCATCTTGTCGGTAAAGGCCGCGCACAGAGCTGGCGTGGCGTAGCACGGTAGATCCAATGCCGCACATACCTGCTGATAAGGCACAATCAGACGATCGGCCACACCGACAAGAACGCCATCAACCTGTTCTTCTTTGGCCAACGCAACGAGCGCGGACACATTCATGCCGTCCACATCATAGCGTTTGTCTGCAAAGCGTTTAGCAAAGGCCTGCGGGTCGTGATCCGTCACTAAGGTGACCACGCCCATCTTCTTGGCCGTTTCGATCAGCCGCACAGTTTCTGGATTGGCACCAAGGATGAGCAGTTTTTTGCTGTCAAATTTGGGTATGAGTTGATGCTGAGCCGATAGGGATGAGGAATCGCATAAATTTTCCCGGTTAATTTCTGTCTCCTTTTAGAGCGATAGGCTTTTTACAATAAAAATTCATCAGCGCACCACGGCGCTTAAGAGCCTTGTTGTGAGCCTTCATTAGATATTCGGAACGGCAATCGGTCGAAAAAACCGTCAGCAAGCAGCCCCCTAAGCCAAGTTAACGCCAATTGATTTGTGCAACAAAAGCCATAGAACGAGGCAAATAGCGTCTTAGACCCCCGATAATGCAACCTAACTCCCATCGCGGAGGAGGAATATAAAGATGGACGAAGGCGAGATATTTGTGTCGACTAATAGAACTTTAGACATTGGATGCATTGCCTTTTATAAGGCCACAGATTGCATCGACACTGGCACGATCAATATCTGGGAAAATGGGCAGGCAAAGAACTCTATCGGCCAATTGGTTGGCAACATCCAGATTGTCGGCACTTGCGGAGTTCATGGTTCGGTACATTGGCATATTGCTGATCAGCGGGAAGAAATATCTCCGGCCAAAAAAACCATGTTCCTTAAGGATGCCATAGAGGTCATCCCGGGATAGCGGATAACGATCAGTAACCATAATAGGGAAGTACGACCCATTCCCTTCGGTATAAGGCACCTGCGGTGCGCACTGGATCCCGGGGATATCAGACAGCGCAACTCGATACCACGTCTCAACTGCCTTTCGCCGGGAAATTGCATTAGCCACGTGCCGTAATTGCACCAAACCAAATGCTGCATTGACCTCGCTCATTTTGCCGTTGATGCCGGGTGCTGTCACGGTGATCTCATCGGCAAATCCAAAGTTTTTCAGGAAATCAATACGCTGCTTAGTCTTGGCATCGGGTGCGATAATCGCTCCACCCTCAAAGGTATTGAACACTTTCGTCGCGTGAAAACTCAGCACCGACAAATCACCGTAGCGAAGCACGCTCTGTCCTTTGTACCGAACCCCGAATGCGTGCGCCGCATCATAAATCACCTTGAGGCCATACGTATCGGCAATTTTCTGAATGGCTTCCACGTCACACGGATTGCCGTAACAATGAACGGGGAGAATTGCTGATGTTTCCGGCGTAATTGCTGCTTCGATCTTGGATGGATCAAGGTTATACGTGACTGGATCGATATCAACAAAAACTGGCTTGAGGTTATTCCAAAGCAGTGAGTGTGCTGTCGCCACGAAGGAATATGGTGTAGTAATTACCTCACCGCTAACCCGTAATGTCTGAAGCGCTGTGACCAGCGCGATTGTGCCGTTGGCGAACAAACTGAGATGCTCAACACCAAGATATTTACATAACTCTGCCTCTAGTGCTTGATGAAATGGGCCATTGTTTGTCAGTATCTTGTTCTGCCAAATCTGCTGTAGATAAGGGATGAACTCCTCTAACGGAGGGAGACTCGGTTGCGTGACGTATATGTTTTTGTGACTCACCAGCGGATCCTATTCAGCAAATAGCTACTGTTCTTGGTTCTGTTTGGATATCGTATAGTTCGACACAGGTATGGGAACCGATAGCCTACTCCGCCGGAGACCAGAGTCATCGTCCGTTTCCTTTCTCCACACCGGCTTCATTGCCCGCCCGCCCAGTTGCGCCGCGCCTGCCGCGCGATGTCAAAGGTCTGCTCCAGCGCCTCCCCATCATTGCTGGCCAGCGCAGCCCGCAGTTCGTCCAATTGTGCCCGATAGGCATCAAGTTCGCCCAGCAGCGCCTCCCGATTAGCAAGGCAGATATCCCGCCACATTTCCGGATGGCTGGCAGCGATGCGTGTGAAATCGCGGAAACCTGAAGCGGCAAAGGTGAAGAACAGGTCGGCGTCGTCGCGTACCGCAAGATCATGCACCAACGCAAACGAGAGCAGATGAGGCAGATGGCTGACGGCAGCGAAGACGCGGTCGTGCATCTCCGGGGTCAATTCATAGATGTCGGCACCACACAGCGACCAAGCGCGCTTGATGCGGTCGAGGCGCTCGTCGTTGTTCTCCGGCAGGGGCGTGACGACGACCTTTTTACCTTGGTACAAATCCCAGCGCGCGGCGCTCGGCCCGCTGTTCTCAGCGCCGGCGATCGGGTGGGCGGGAACAAACTTGCCGATGTGCCCCTTGAAGGCATCCCGTGCGGCAGCAACGACATCGCCCTTGGTGGAGCCGCCATCGGTAACGATAGTGTTCGGCCCAAGATAGGGGGCGATACGGGCGAATATTTCCGGCATCTGGGCGACCGGCGTGGCGACTAGAACGATGTCGGCATCGCCGATCTCGTGCGCCGGATTGATCCCGGCCCGGTCGATGACTCCCAGTTCCTGGGCCTTGCGCAAGGTGGCTGGTGTTCGGCCGAAACCGACCACCTCTTCAACCGCCCCCGCTTCCTTCAGCCCGAGTGCGAACGAGCCGCCGATCAGGCCGGTGCCGAAGATGACAACCTTGCCGAATTCGGGCAAACCGGCGTCCATTTACAGGGCCTTTTCCAATGCCTCGATGAAGCGGGCATTTTCCCGCTCGGTGCCGATGGTAACGCGCAGCCATTCGGGCAGACCGTAACCGCCGATCGGTCGGACGATCACGCCCTGCTTGAGCAATTTCTGGTTCACCGCTGCACCGTCGCCTGCCCGGAAGGTAACAAAATTACCGAAGGACGGAATATATTCGAGCTTCAGGCGCTCCAGCGCGGCAACGATCTGCGCCATGCCGCTACGGTTCAACTCGTAGCTGGCCTGAAGGAACTCAGCATCATCGAGCGCCGCCAGCGCCCCGGCCAGCGCCAGGTTATTCACGTTGAAAGGCTGGCGGACGCGGTTCATCAGGTCAGCCACCTCGGCGGAAGCCAGCGCATAACCGACACGTAGGCCAGCCAAACCGTAGATTTTCGAGAACGTGCGGCAAACGACGAGATTAGGAAAGTCCTTGATCCAGGCGGCCGTATCGACCCGCTCGCTGGGCGGAATATACTCGTTGTAAGCCTCGTCCAGCACCACGACAACCTCCTTCGGCACGCTTTCGAGGAAAGCACGCACCTCGGCGTAAGGCAGGAAGTTACCGGTCGGATTGTTCGGATTGGCGATCCAGACGATGCGCGTATCCGGACGAATGGCGGCACGCATGGCAGCGAGGTCGTGGCCGTAATTCTTGGCTGGCGTGGCAATCAATTCGGCGCCAGTGGACAAGGTAGCCAACGGATACACGGCGAAGGCATGTTGAGCAAACACTGCCGAACGGCCGGGTGCCAGGAAGACGCGAGCGATCAGGTCGAGCACGTCGTTCGATCCGTTGCCAAGCACCACCTGGTTCTGGGCAACACCGGTGCGCTCGGCAACCTTGGCGATCAGATCGAACTGATCCGGATAGCGTTCGACGCCACTGATGGCAGCCTCGACAGCCTGGCGTGCCTTCGGGCTCATGCCTAGCGGATTCTCGTTGGAAGCCAGTTTGACGATGCTTTCCACCGGAATGCCCATCTCACGGGCCAGTTCGGTGATCGGCTTGCCTGGCTGATAGGGGGAAATGGCACGGACGTAGGACAGGGCTTGCTCGGCAAGGCTCATGGGAACTTCCTTAGTAGACAGCGGCCGGGTAGGAGCCGAGGGTTTTCAGGTAGGCGGCGGAACCAGCCAGTTTTTCCAGTGCGGCCTTGACCGCCGGATCGTCGCGATGACCTTCGATATCGACGTAGAAAACGTATTCCCACAAGGCGTTGCGAGCCGGGCGGGATTCCAGTCGGCACATCGAAACACCGGCAGTAGACAGGGGCAGCAACAGTTCGTGCAGTGCGCCGGTACGATTGGGGGCCGACATGATCAGCGAGGTCTTATCGCGGCCGGAAGGGCCGGCGTCGTGCTTGCCGAGCACCAGGAAGCGCGTCGTGTTGTTCGGCTCGTCCTCGATATTGGCAACCAGCTTGGGCAAGTCGTAGCGGGCAGCAGCGGCCTCACCGGCAATCGCGGCAACGCCGGCTTCCTCAGCCGCCTTCTGGGCGGCCTGGGCATTGCTGCCGACCGAGATGCGCTGCGCGTTGGGCAACATGCGGTTCAGCCATTCGTGACACTGCGCCAACGACTGGGCGTGCGAATAAACCTTGGTGATCTGGTCGAAATCGGTCTCGCGCGAGAGCAGGTTCTGGTGAATACGCAACACAACCTCGCCACAGATTTTTAGCGGCGTAGACAACAGCAGATCCATCGTGCGGCCGACCGCGCCTTCCGTCGAATTCTCGACCGGCACAACCGCGTAATGGGCATGACCGGATTCGACTTCGCGGAAGACATCGTCGATCGACGTCAGCGGCAACAGGCGAGCGGCATGGCCAAAATGCTTGGTCGCCGCCGACTCGGAAAAAGTACCAAGCGGGCCGAGAAAGGCGATGCCGAGCGGCTCTTCGAGCGACAGACAGGCCGACATCACTTCGCGGAAGAAGAAGGTAATGTTCTCGTTCGGCAGGGGGCCGGCATTGGCATCCTGCAGGCGACGCAGCACCTGCGCCTCGCGTTCGGGGCGATAGATGTGGCCGGCCTCGCCGTGTTCGGCCTTGATCTCGCCAACACGCTGGGCACAGCGGGCGCGCTGGTTGAGAAGGTTCAGCAGTTCGCCATCGATACGATCGATCTCGGTTCGGACACCGGCCAAGGCCTGCTGCAAGTCGTTTTGCGTCTGCTCGCTCATCGGCTTATCCGTTGCGTTTGGCAAAATCGTTCATAAAGTCCACCAGCGCCTGCACCGACTCCAGCGACACGGCGTTGTAGATCGAAGCGCGCATGCCGCCAACCGACTTGTGGCCCTTCAGTGAGGCGAGACCCGCCGCTTTGGATTCGGAGAGGAACTTGGCGTCGAGTTCCGGATTGGCCAGCACGAAGGGCACGTTCATTGCCGAACGGCAGTCGGGATCGACCGGGTTGCTGTAGAAGCCGCCGGATTGGTCGATGCACTCGTACAGAACGCGCGCCTTTTCGGCATTGACCGCAGCGATGCCTTCCAGGCCACCCTGCCGCTTCAGCCACTGGAAAACCAGGCCGGCGATGTAGATACCGTAGGTCGGCGGCGTATTGAGCATTGAACCGTTCTCGGCCATCACGGCATAGTCCATCACGGTCGGGATGGTCAGCGGCGCCATGCCGAGCAGGTCGCGATGGATAATGACCAAGGTGACGCCCGACGGGCCGATGTTCTTCTGCGCCCCGGCGTAGATCAGGCCGAATTTCTCGACCGGCACCGGGCGCGACAGGATGTGCGACGACATGTCGGCAACCAGCGGCACGCCGGTATCGGCGATACGCTGGGCCGGAATTTCGACGCCATGGATGGTTTCGTTGGTGCAAACGTGCAGGTAGGCCGCAAAGGGATTGAGCTGGATTTCGTCGGCGAAAGGCAGGCGCGTGAAGTTGCTGGCCTCGGTTGTTGCGGCGCAACGCGCCTGGCCGATGCGCTGCGCTTCCTTCAGGGCCTTCTTCGACCAGGAACCGGTCACGATATAGTCGGCCGAACGACCGGCCAGCAAATTCATCGGGATCTGTGCGAACTGCTGCGTCGCGCCGCCCTGCAGGAACAGCACCTTGTACTGCTCGGGAATGCCCATCAGTTCCCGCAGGTCGGCCTCGGCCTGCTCGATGATGCTGGTGAACTCCTTGCCGCGATGGCTCATCTCCATCACGCTGCAACCGGAACCGTGCCAGTCGAGCAACTCTTCCTGTGCCTGCTTGAGGACTTCTTCGGGCAAGGCCGCCGGACCGGCGCTGAAATTGTGGATGCGGGTCATTTACGCCTCTCCGCCTTCGTTGCCTTCGCTCGCTCCCGCCTCCGGGGTTTCCGGGGCAAGCGGCGTTTCACCTTCGCTATCGTTCTCGACGACCGACTCGGCCACCTTTTCCAGACCAGCCAGTTTTTCGCCCTCGTCGAGCGAAATCAGCGTCACCCCCTGCGTCGCCCGGCCCATGCCACGGATTTCGGAAACACGGGTACGGATCAGCACGCCGCCGGTGGTAATCAGCATCACCTCGTCATTGTCATCGACCAGCTTGGCCGCGATCACCACGCCGTTGCGTTCAGAATCGGCAATCGCCTTGACACCCTGCGTACCGCGGCCGGAATGGCGGAAATCGGCGAGCACGGTGCGCTTGCCGAAGCCGTTCTCGGTAGCGACCAGCACGGTCTGCTGATCGGATTCGGCGACCAGCAGCGAGATGACGGTCTGCCCTTCCTGCAGCTTCATGCCGCGCACGCCGCGGGCGCCGCGGCCCATCGGCCGGACGTCCTCCTCGTCGAACCAAACCGCCTTGCCGGCGTCGGAAACGAGCACGATGTCGCTCTGGCCGGTGGTCAGTTCGACGCCGATCAGGTAGTCGTCGTCGAGCAGGTCGACGGCGATGATGCCGGCCTTGCGCGGGTTGGAGAAGTCGGACAGCGGCGTCTTCTTGACCGTGCCGTCGCGGGTGGCCATGAAGATGAACTTGTCGTCGACGAATTCCTTGACCGGCAGCACGGCGTTGATCTTCTCGCCTTCTTCGAGCGGGAACAGGTTGACGATCGGCTTGCCGCGGCTGGCACGGCTGCCCTGCGGCGCTTCGTAGACCTTGAGCCAGTAGCAGCGGCCGCGGTTCGAGAAGCACAGGATGTAGTCGTGCGTGTTGGCCACGAACAGGTGGTCAATGAAATCCTCGTCCTTGATCGCCGCTGCCTGCTTGCCGCGGCCGCCGCGCTTCTGGGCGCGGTAGTCGGCCAGCGGCTGGGCCTTGATGTAGCCGCCGTGCGACAGCGTGACGACCATGTCGGTCGGGGTGATCAGGTCTTCGATGCCGAGTTCCTGCGTGTGCAGCACGATCTCGGACTTGCGTTCGTCGCCGTACTGTTCGCGCACGGCATTGAGTTCATCGACGATGATTGCCGTAATGCGTTCCGGCTTGGCCAGGATGTCGAGCAGGTCGACGATCTTGTCCATCACTTCCTTGTATTCGCCGACGATCTTGTCCTGCTCCAGACCGGTCAGGCGCTGCAGGCGCAGCTCCAGGATAGCCTGGGCCTGGGTATCCGACAGGCGATAGCCCTGTGCCGACAAACCGAATTCCGGCAGCAAACCATCCGGGCGAGAGGCATCGGAAGCAGCGCGAGCGAGCATTTCCTCGACCACCGGGCTACGCCAGGTACGGCCCATCAGGCCGACCTTGGCATCGGCCGGCGTCGGCGCCGCCTTGATCAGGGCGATGATTTCGTCGACGTTGGACAGCGCAACGGCCAGACCTTCCAGGATATGGCCGCGTTCGCGTGCCTTGCGCAGTTCGAACACCGTGCGCCGGGTCACCACTTCGCGGCGGTGCGACAGGAAGCACTCCAGAGCCTGTTTCAGGTTCAGCAAGCGCGGCTGGCCATCGACCAGCGCCACCATGTTCATGCCGAAGGTGTCCTGGAGTTGCGTCTGCTTGTAGAGGTTGTTGAGGATGACCTCGCCGACCTCGCCGCGCTTCAGTTCGATCACGATGCGCATGCCCGACTTGTCGGACTCGTCGCGGATGTCGGAAATACCTTCGATCTTCTTGTCGTTGACCAGCTCGGCAATCTTCTCGATCAGCGACTTCTTGTTCACCTGATAGGGAATCTCGTCGACGATCAGCGCCTGGCGGTCGCCCTTGCCAATATCCTCGAAATGGGTGCGGGCACGCATCACGACACGGCCGCGGCCGGTCTTGTAGCCTTCGCGAACGCCCATCACACCGTAGATCAGGCCGGCGGTCGGGAAATCCGGTGCCGGGATGATGTCGATCAGGTCGTCGATAGTGATCGCCGGGTTTTCCAGCAGCGCCAGGCAGCCGGCGACGACCTCGTTCAGGTTGTGCGGCGGAATGTTGGTCGCCATGCCGACCGCAATGCCGGCCGAACCGTTGATCAGCAGGTTCGGGATACGCGTCGGCAGGACGGACGGCTCCAGTTCCTTGCCGTCGTAGTTCGGCTCGAAATCGACCGTTTCCTTGTCGATATCGGCCGTCAGGTCGGAGGATATGCGCTCCAGGCGGCATTCGGTGTAACGCATGGCCGCTGCGTTGTCGCCGTCGATGGAGCCGAAGTTGCCCTGGCCATCGACCAGCGTGTAGCGCAGCGAGAAATCCTGCGCCATGCGAACCAGGGTGTCGTAGATCGCCGAATCACCGTGCGGGTGGTACTTACCCATGACCTCGCCGACGACGCGGGCGCACTTGACGAAGGGGCGGTTCCACACGTTGTTCGTCTCGTGCATGGCGTACAGCACGCGGCGATGCACCGGCTTCAGGCCGTCGCGCGCATCCGGCAGCGCCCGGCCAACGATCACGCTCATCGCATAATCGAGATAGGAACGCCGCATCTCGTCTTCGAGGCTGATCGGCAATGTTTCTTTGGCGAATTGGTCCATGTCTCACATCCGCACCGCCTGGGCGGTACTTTATTGGTTGAATCGAGCGTAATTTGTTATTTTAACATGCCGCATTCAACGCACAGATGCCGATTTCCATGACAACACCACCTGAAGTAATCGACCTCCTGATCGAAGCCCGCTGGGTTGCCACGGTCGAATCCGGCACGGTGCTCAAGAACCACGCCGTCGCCATCGACAAGGGACGCATCAAGGCCGTGCTACCCGCCAGCGAAGCCCGGCCCCGCTATTCGCCGCGCACATTGCACGTCCTGCCCGACCATATCCTGATCCCCAGCCTGATCAACCTGCACACCCATGCCGCGATGAGCCTGATGCGCGGCATCGCCGACGACCTGCCGCTGATGGAATGGCTGCAAAAGCACATCTGGCCCGCCGAGAGCGCCCACCTCTCGCCGCAATTCGTTTATGACGGCACTCGCCTGGCCTGCGCTGAAATGCTCAAGGGCGGCGTTACCTGCTTTAACGACATGTATTTCTACCCCGAGGCTGCCGCCAAAGCCGCCGCAGAGATGGGCATGCGTGCCTCGTTGGGCATCACCACCCTCGAATTCCCGACCCCATTCGCCAGCGATGCCGACGATTACATCGACAAGGGCCTGGCTGTCCGCGAACGCTGGCACGACCACCCACTGGTCAATTTTTGCCTGGCGCCGCACGCCCCCTACACGGTGTCCGACGGCACCTTCGAACGGATACTGACACTATCCGAGCAACTCAACCTGCCCATCCACTGCCATATCCACGAAACTCGACAGGAAATCGAAGAAAGCCTCAGGCAGTACGGGCAACGCCCGCTTGCCCGGCTGCACAAACTTGGCCTGCTCGGCCCTGGCTTTATCGGCGTCCATGCCGTACACCTGAATGAAGACGAGATTCGCCTGCTGGCCGAAACCGGCAGCCACGTAGCGCACTGCCCCACCTCCAACCTGAAGCTGGCCAGCGGCTTCTCCCCTGTGGCGCAAATGCGACAGGCCGGCATCCCGGTCGGTCTCGGCACCGACGGCGCCGCCAGCAACAACCGCCTCGACCTATTCGGCGAAATGCGCCTCGCTTCCCTTCTGGCCAAAGGCCTGAGCAACGACGCGAGCGCCCTTCCGGCCGGCGAAGTGCTGCGCATGGCAACGCTGGACGCCGCCAGCGCACTGGGCCTGGCGCACACAATCGGTTCGATCGCACCGGGCAAGCAGGCCGACCTGTGTGCCATCAGTCTCGGGGAACCGGAAAGCCGCCCCTGTTTCGATCCCGTATCCCATCTCGTCAATGTCGCCGGGCGTGACAACGTTACCCACGTCTGGGTGGCTGGAAAGTGTTGCGTAGACAACAAAACTTTACTGAGCAGCGGCCAAAATGACTTGGAATCTGCCATCGCGCTATGGCAGAATACTTTGGAATCCCGCCAAAGATCGTAGCTTTGCTTGGTAAGGGTTAGAGATTTCCAAAATTTTCTTCAATGAGGGAAAACAATGATCAAAAACATCGTCAAGAAGTCCCTGGTTCTGGCCCTGCTGGCCGGCATCGGTTTCTCCGCCGTTGCG
>CAZDRS010000029.1:0-18032 GCA_964507585.1 uncultured Dechloromonas sp. | reverse complement strand
TTGCAGCCACCACGGCGGCATTTCGCTGAACTGGCGGCTGGTTTTCATGCCGCTGACGGTGATCGACTACGTCGTCTGCCACGAACTGGCCCACCTCAAGGAAATGAACCACAGCCCGCGTTTCTGGTCTGTGGTGGAGCAACTCTGCCCGGACTGGCGCAACCTGCGCCTGGAACTGCGTCGCCAGGGGAGACTCGTTGCCGGTTTCTAATTATTTGTCTTTAGCCAAATCCAAGGGCGCCTCGGCGCCCTTCGGCTTGGCTAACATCTAAGGAGGCACTGATTTATTCAGAAATGTCATTCCCGCGAAAGCGGGAATCCAGGGAAATCAAAGAACTGGATCCCCGCCTGCGCGGGGATGACGATTTGATCAGTGCTTCCCTAACATCCACCTACTATCAACCACCTATGCGCATTCTGCACACCATGATCCGCGTCGGCGATCTCGACCGCTCCATCGCCTTCTACACTGAAATCCTCGGCATGCAACTGCTGCGCCGCCAGGACTATCCCGAGGGCCGCTTCACGCTGGCCTTCGTTGGCTATGGCAGCGAGGAAACGGATGCCGTGCTCGAACTGACCCACAACTGGGATACGCCGGCCTACGACCTGGGCAACGGCTACGGCCACGTCGCGCTGGCGGTACCCGATGCGGCAGCGGCCTGCGCCGAGATCAAGGCACGCGGCGCCAGGGTGGTGCGCGAAGCCGGGCCGATGAAGCACGGCAAGACGATCATTGCCTTCGTTGAAGACCCGGATGGTTACAAGATCGAGCTAATACAAAAATAAGGCAGCCGGGCCATGCGTCCGGCCCGGATGACGCATATCAAGGCGCTTTTGCCCGGTGCCCGGACAATGCCGTGCCACGGAATCAAGATGTGAGCGCGATGCCCAAGCCCGATTACCCGGCCGTTGCGGCGGCCTGCCCCGGTTTGCCCAGCCACTGCCAGCAGGCGGCTTCATCCGTTGCCGAAAAATACGGCAACCGCTCGATCATCCGGGCACGCACCGTGCTGCCCATGAACTGCTGGGCGCTCTCGGCATAAAGCGCTGCCAAGGCTACCAAATGGCGCTCCCCGATCCAGCCATCCAGCGCGTCGATCCACAGGCCGAAGGCATCCGGCGTACCGCCCTGCCATTGCCGCGCATCGAGCAACATGCGCCAGGCGATGTCACCGCGCTGCGCCAGCAAGCGATTGATCTCGGCGGCCAATTGTTCGGCACCTTCGCGATTGAAAAGGTCGCCGACGACGATGTTCAGCACATCGCCCTGCCAGCTGATCCGATAGTAGCCATGCGCGGCAAAATGGCCCATTGCCTTTTGTTCTCCCCCTGAAGCCGCATTATTTTACCGACAGACGCCTGCTGCCGCATGGTGCCGGCGGACGCCACCCACCTCACCCCGGAACCAAACATGAAATTCCCCGACTTCTACCGCCAGATCGCCCCCATCACCCTTTACGACCCGCTGGCCGAACTGCTGGGCTCCCCGAGCGACGGCGTGATCCGCTACGAATTCGCCGATGCGGTCAAACTGGCCGGCCATGCCTGCCCGACCGTCGCCGGTGCCTGGCTGGCCACCGTACGCGGCCTGCGCGCGCTGTACGGTGACGAGATGCCGATGCGCGGCAATGTCGCCGTCGCACTGCACGAAGGATTGGAAGACGGGGTGGCCGGCGTGATCGCCAGCATCGCCACGCTGCTTACCGGGGCCGCCGGCCCGGGCGGTTTCAAGGGGCTGGGCGGGCGTTTCGGGCGCCGCCAGTTGCTGAGCTTCGGCGCCGACGGTGTGGCCGGCATCCGCCTCACGCGGCGCGACACCGGGCGCAGTGCGGATTGCATCGTGCAACTGCAACGCGTCAGCGGCGATCCGCGCATGGGTGAACTGCTGCCCGCCGTCATTCAAGGCCTGGCCACCCCGGAACAGGCCAAGCTGTTTGCCGAGCTCTGGCAGGATCGCCTGCGCCGCATCCTGGTCGACCACGGCGACGCCTCCGAACTGGTGGAAATCCGCATGGCGTGAGCGATTCCGGGCCATGCCAATTGACATGGCCGGCCAGTCGTCGACAATGCCAACTGGATCATTTATCGACCGACCGCCATGCCCAAGCCTCCCGCCCTTGTCGTTGACGATTACGCCTCCATGCGCAGCGTGGTCGTCGAAGTCCTCAAGTCCTCCGGTTTCACCGACATCCACCAGGCCGGCAACGGCCGGATGGCATTGGCCAAGCTCGCCGAGTTCAAGAAGATCGGCCTCATCATCTCGGACTGGTACATGCCGGAAATGGACGGACTGGAACTGCTGCGCGCCGTGCGGGCCAACCCGCAGACGGCACAGATCCCGATGCTGATGATCACCGCCGAAGGCCAACGCTGCAACGTGCTCGACGCCATGCAGAGCGGGGCCACCGGCTACATCGTCAAACCCTTTGCGCCACAGGCCCTGCAGGAACGCCTGTTGAGCATGTTCCCCTGAGCCGGAATTCAGCCCAAGGCTTCGCGGATAACCACCTCGAAGCGCTCGACCACCGCGCCCCAATGGTTGTCGCGCAATGCCAGGCGAGCCGCCGCCCCCATTGCCGCCAGGCGTTCCGGCTGCTGGCATAGATCCAGCGCCGCCTGACGAAAGCCCTCCTCGTCGCCCGGCGATACCAGCCGGCCGCTCACCCCATCCAC
Organism: uncultured Dechloromonas sp.; assembly: GCA_964507585.1. Taxonomy (GTDB): domain Bacteria; phylum Pseudomonadota; class Gammaproteobacteria; order Burkholderiales; family Rhodocyclaceae; genus Azonexus. Next base: position 15,356 of record CAZDRS010000029.1, on the reverse strand, counting down.
GATCAACTCGGCGGCTGCCGCGCTGCGGTAGGCCAGCACCGGCAAGCCACTGGCCATGGCCTCGGCCACCACGTTGCCGTAGGTTTCGGTCAGGCTGGGAAAGAGAAACAGGTCGGCACTGGCGTAATGCCGCGCCAGATCCTCGCCGATGCGCTGACCGGCAAAATGGTGATCGGGATGCTCGGCGGCCAGGCGCTGGGCGGAAGGGCCGTCGCCGACCCACACCATGCGGGCTTGCGGATGCCAGACCTGGATGGCGGCAAAGGTCTTTTCGGCCAGGGCGAGGTTCTTCTCCGGCGCCAGGCGCCCGACATAGAGGCAAACCGGCCCCTCGCCGGCTGCCGACCAGGCCGCACGCAGCGCGGCCCTGCGCCGGCCGGGGTCGAACAATTCGGCATCGACTCCGCGCCCGACGACACGCACGCCGGGCAAGCCCTCACCGGCCAGGTCGGCGGCCAGTGCCGCGGTCGGCACCAGGGTCGCCCGGGTTCGGCGATGCAGGGTGCGCAGGTAAGCCGAAACGGCCGGACGCATCCAGCCCAGGCCGTAATGCACGCTGTAGCGGTCGAAATTGGTGTGGAAGCCGGAAGTGACCGGAATCCCCAATCGACGCGCCGCACTGACGGCTGACCAGCCGAGCGGGCCTTCGGTGACGACATGAACCAGATCGGGTTTCCGCTGCGCCCATTCGCGATGCAGCCGCCCGCCGGCCGGCAAGCCGAAACGCAGCCCGGGGTAGCCGGGGAGGGGAAAGCCGCGCAGGGCCAACTCATGCTCTCCGCCCCGGTCGGCCTCACCTTGCCGGGGCCGAACGACCCGCACACGGTGGCCCCGTTCGCGCAGGCCACCGACCAGGCGGCCTACCGTCATGGCGACGCCGTTGATCTCCGGCGGGAAGGTTTCGGTGACGAAATCGATGTCGAGCGGGGGCAACGGGTTCATGGCGGCTCCTTGTTGCCGGCCAGACTAGGCGGCAATCGCTACAGGCCGATGACAGGTCTTGTCACCCGGCTGTAACGCCGGGCGCCTATAATTCGCCGTTTGCCTCCGAAGCTCCCGTCATGCGCTTGCATCCCGCCCTCCTCCTCGTCCTGACTACCGCCACCATCGCTCATGCCGGCGAAGAAACCCAGGAAGACTGGCAACTCAAGGGCCAGGCCACCTACGTGTCGCAGAAATCGCGCGCCTTCCCGGCCGCCTACGGCGCCATGAACAGCCTGAACGCCAGCGGCGAGAACAGCTACACCTTCACCTCGACGGCCTATCTCGGCGCCCGCCTGTGGAAGGGGGCCGAGGTGTATCTGAACGTCGAGGCCGGGCAAGGCGATCCGATGTCCGGGCTGACTGGGCTGGGCGGCTTCACCAACGGCGAGGCGACCCGCGTTTCGGGCACCAGCATCAAGGCCTACCGGCAGCGCCTGTTCCTGCGCCAGACCTGGGGCCTGGGCGACGAGACCGAATACCAGGAATCCGACTTCAACCAGATGGCCGGTCGCGTTGCCAAGGATCGCTTCGTGCTGACCGTCGGCAACTTCTCGACCCTCGACATCTTCGACGACAACGCCTACGCCAAGGACCCGCGCACCCAGTTTATGAACTGGAGCAACATGGCGCACAGCGCCTACGACTATGCGGCGGACGCACGCGGTTTCGGCTGGGGCTTTGCCGCCGAGTGGTACCAGGGCGACTGGGTGCTGCGTTTCGGCCGCATGACCGGGCCGAAGACGCCGAACGGCACCGAGGTCGACTTCCGCATCCTGCGCCACTACGGCGACCAGATCGAAATCGAGCACAGCCACCAGCTGGCGGATCGCCCCGGCAAGGTGCGCCTGCTCGCCTTCCGCAACCGCGCCCGGCTCGCCGCCTACACCGACGCCAGCGCCTGGCTGGCGGCCAACCCCGGTGCCGACCCGCAGGCCATCAATTACGTGCGCGATGGCGAGCGCATCAAATACGGCTTCGGCATCAACCTGGAGCAGGAAATCGCCAACGATCTCGGCTGGTTCCTGCGCGCCATGCACGCCGACGGCCGCACCGAAACCTACGCCTTCACCGAGGCCGACGGATCCTTCGCCACCGGCCTGCAACTCAAGGGCGGCCGCTGGAACCGCCCCGACGACACCATCGGCCTGGCCTGGATGCGCAACACCATTTCCAACGAACGCCGCGACTACCTGGCGCAGGGCGGCATTTCCTTCTTCATTGGCGATGGCAAGCTGGGCTACAGCCCGGAACACATCTTTGAAACCTATTATAGCTGGAAGGCGCTGCCCGGCCTGTGGCTGACCGCCGACTACCAGCATATCGAGAACCCGGCTTACAACGCCGACCGGGGGCCGGCCAACATTTATTCACTTCGCCTGCACGCCGAGTTCTGATCGCCATTCCCGCGCAGGCGGGAATCACGACCAGGCGGTTCGCCCCGCTCAGACTGCCGCGCTGAGCGGATTTTCCGGTACGAACGCCTGCACGCGCAGGTTGCGATACAGCACGGCCAGGCGCTCGGCCATCGCCACATCGCTCCATTCCTGCGCATAGACCGGCGCCTCGTCGGCCAGATGCCGCCAGGCCAGGGGACGGCTCAGGAAATGCCCGAGCGCTTCGCCAAAGGCACGCGGCTCGGCCGGCGGCGAGAATGCGCCGCGCCCCGGGGCCAGGATATCGACCGTACCCATTTCGGCCAGCGCAATGACCGGCAAGCCGGCCGCCATGGCTTCGAGCAAGACCAGGCCCTGCGTTTCGGTGCGCGAGGCAAAAACGAAGATATCGGCCGCCGCATAGCAATCGGGCAGGGCCTGCTGGCGGTCGAGATAGCCGATGAACTGGACGGCCTGCTGCAAATCCAGCGCCTTGACCCGGGCCTTGAGCTCCCCCATCGCCGGGCCTTCGCCGGCGATGACCAGCAAAACCTCCGGGCACCGTTGGCGCGCTGCCAGCAGGGCTTCGAGCAGGAAGCCAATATTCTTTTCATGCGCCACCCGACCGACGAACAAGGCCACCGGGCGGTCTTCGGCAATGCCATGCCGCAGGCGGAAAGCCGGGCCATTGCCGCCGGCGAACTGGGCAGTCGGGATGCCGGTCGGCAGGACGTGCATGGTCGTCGTCACGCCGTAGCTTTCCAGGCGCTGGCGCATGGCCGTCGACGGCACGACCACGGCATCGAGATCGTTGCACTGGCGGCGCGATAAGCGCCGAGCCTGGCCGCGCAGCCAGCCGGAAGGCAGGAAGCGGGCGTAGTGCTGCAGGTATTCCTCGAACAGCGTGTGGTAGGTGGCTATGACCGGCAAGCCCAGTGTGCGACCAGCCTTCAGACCGGCATAGTGGGCAACGAACGGCGTCTGTACGTGGATCAGGTCGCAGTCGCGCGCTTCGGCCAGCACCATCCGGTGCATCGCCCGCCAGCCGACCAGCCTGTCCTCGCGGTCGCCCGGCACCGGACGGCCGGCGACACGAAGGATACCGGGCTCGTCGGCTTCATCGCCATAGCGCGGCACGACCAGGCGCACCTCGACACCCTGCGCCGCCAAGGTATGGCGGAAGGTTTCGATCGAGGTCGACACGCCATTGACGCGCGGGAAATACACATCGGAAACCATCAATACGCGCATTTCACACCTCCATGGATTCGGCCACACGGGCGGCGGCGGGCACCGGCGGCAAATTGACATCGGCGGCCGGCGCCGCGAGCAGGCGTGGCGGCACCGGGCGGCTCCAGTCCACCAAAGCCAGCGTGCCATCGAAATGCTCGACGATGGCGGTGCAGGAATCGACCCAATCGCCGCAATTCACGTAGGTCAGGCCAGCGATGTCGCGAATCTGGGCCCAATGGATGTGGCCGCAGATCACGCCATCCAGGCCACGCTCGCGGGCATGGTGGATGGCCGATTCCTCGAAATCGAAAATGAAGTTGAGCGCCGTCTTGACCTTGCGCTTGGCGTAGCCGGCCAACGACCAGTAGCCGGGGATGCCCAGCTTGCGCCGCCCCCAAGACAGCCAGACGTTAAGGCGCACCAGCGTTTCGTAGGCCTTGTCGCCGAGCAGCGCCACCCAGCGGTGGTGACGCGTCACCTGGTCGAACTGGTCGCCGTGGATAAGCAGGAAGCGGCGGCCATCGGCTGTTTCGTGGATGATCTCGTCAACCACCTCGACATCGCCGAAGACGATGCCGCAGTAGTCACGCAGCGCCTCGTCGTGGTTGCCGGGGATAAACACCACCCGCTCGCCATGCCGGGCGCGGCGCAGCAGCTTCTGCACCACCGTGTTCTGAGCCTGCGTCCAGTTGATGCTGCGCCGCATAGCCCAGAAATCGACGATATCGCCGATCAGGTAAGTCTGCTCGGCCGGGTGCTCGCGCAAAAAATCGAGAAGACGTTCCGCCTGGCACGCCCGGGTGCCGAGGTGGATGTCGGAGAGAAAAACGGATCTGACCTTGGGCATGGGCGCACGATACGAGCCGCCCGTGACCGGCCGGTTACGGCCGGGTTACGCTTTTGTTGCGTCGGCCGACTAACAGCCCGAGCGCATCGGCATGCTCGCTCAACCAAGGTTTCGGGGTTCAATAGTAAAATTCGGTATCGTTTTTGTTTCGCAGTCGAAACCATGTCAATTCCAGAAGCAATCACCGCCAAACAAGCTGCGGAAATGATCGGTGTTTCCGAGCAACGTGTCCGGACGCTGCTACGCGCTGGCGCCATTGAGGGGCGGCAAATCGGCAAGCAATGGCTGACGACGGTAGCTGCCGTCCAGACCTATATCGAGCAGGGCGCCGCAAAGCCCCCGGAAGACAGGCAACGCCAACCCGGCCCGCTGCCGACGCTCAAGGCCCTGTCGTTCTTTTCTGGCGCGATGGGCCTCGACCAAGGACTGGAGAAGGCCGGAATTCATCTGCTTCTGGCCTGCGAAGTCGACAAGACCTGTCGCCGCACCATCACCGCCAATCGCCCCGATATCGCCCTGCTCGGCGACATCTGGCAATACGATGCTGCCCAGATTCGTACAGCGGCCGGTCTTGGCCCGGATGACGATATCGATGTGATGGTCGGCGGCCCGCCGTGCCAGGCTTTTTCCACGGCGGGAGCCCGACGCGGCTTCCACGACGAACGCGGCAATGCCCTCCTGCGCTACATCGATCTGATCCTGGAAATGCGCCCGCGCTTTGCCGTTATCGAAAACGTACGCGGGCTGCTGTCGGCCCCCATGGTTCATACCCCCCATGCCGAGCGCACCGCCGGCTGGCAGCCCGCCCCCGAGGAACGTCCGGGCGGCGCCCTGATGCATGTCCTGAGCATGCTCCGCGCCGGCGGTTACGGTGTCTCGTTCAACCTCTACAACGCAGCCAATTTTGGCGTGCCACAATCCCGCGAGCGCGTCATCATGCTCTGCTCCCGGGATGGCGCAAAACTACCGCACCTGGTGCCAACCCACTCGCAGGACGGCTCTTTCGGCTTGCCGAGATGGCGCACCTTGCGCGATGCATTCGCTGGCATCGACCCCAAGACGGGCGATCACGATGAATTCCCCGAAGACAGGCTACGCTTCTATCGCCTGCTCGGCCCCGGACAATATTGGAAGCATCTGCCCAAGGACTTGCATCGGGCAGCCCTGGGCGGCTCGCTGGATGCCGGTGGCGGCAAAACCGGATTCCTGCGGCGGCTCGATTGGAATAAACCCGCCTGTACCCTGGTGACCTCGCCGACCATGCCGGCAACCGACATCTGCCATCCGACAGAAAACCGACCGCTCTCGGTGCAGGAGTACGCCCGTATCCAGCAATTCCCTGACCACTGGATCGTATGCGGCTCCACCGCCGACCGCTACAAGCAAATCGGCAACGCCGTTCCGCTCGGTTTGGGCGAAGCCGTCGGGCGCGCCATCCTGGCACACCTGGCCGGCCGGGAGGAGATGCCGCCCGCCGGTTTTCCGTTCAGCCGCTACAAGGGTACGGACGAAAACTCGTGGGAAGCCCGGACGCGAGCCGTCATGGGAATGAACGATGTCGGCATGCAAAAGCCGACCCGCTCAGCAGAAACAAAGACTGAAAAGCGGCAACTCGGCTTGTTTTCCGAAGTGACTTAAGGCGCAAGTTTGCCGACCAACTTGCGGGTGCGGGTTCCGCACTCATTGGCGATAGCGAGCACTTCTTCGTAAAAACCAGCACCACCCAATGTATCCCAGTAGTCCTTGCCGATCAGCACGACTTCGTCCTGATGAAAATTGAATACGCCTTTCGGTGGCGACCAGTCGTAATCCTGTCGTCGTTCCCCGTAGGGGTTGTAATACAGCCCGAAATAAACGCGGCAGCTGGGATCGTTCAGCTTGAGCTTGAGTAAATCCCGCTTCGCCTCGGCTGTTTGATCGATATTCGGCTTCACGGTTTTGATACTCATATAGTGGTCGATACCGTCCTTCTGCCACCAAAGATCGGAAATGACTCTGACCTGCTTGGTCACCCCGCTCGTCCCAGCCAGCACAACGGAAGCCAGATCCTGAGTCCAGTCCGGAGAGCGGCCAAGGCTTCGCCCGCGAATTGCGGCAATATGGTTTTCGATAGCGACCAATTGCCCTTCGCTCAAGGAGAGCAGCGTTTCCTTCTGGTTCCCGGCATCGGCCGCCCCGCCGGCTAAGGCTGCGACCTTGGAGATTTTTTCGATCACCCGCTGACCGAAGGAAGTCGAGAATGAACGTTCGAAACGGCTCCAGAACAAGGCATCCGAAGACAGCAATGCTGCGTGGAATGGACGATGCGTTTCCTCATTGTCCAGCCGCGAAATTGTTCCTTTGACGCACGCCTCGAACTCGGCGGCAATTTGCTCTTTGTAATTAAATTCCATCTGCATCCCCCTTGAAGAGGCATGCAAAATAGCACAGCCAGCATCCGATCGCTGACAGAAAAGCCTTACCGGAAATCTACCGAAACGCTGTGTCGGCCAGTCTGATCATGGCACCAGCCAACACATCGACCGGCATGTTACGGCCGGGTTACGCTTTCGTTTCGCTCAGTAGCTCTTGAAGAAGTAAATGACGGTCAGCGAAGCACCGACAGCGATCACCAGCCGGCGCAGCCAGATCGACGGCATGCGCTTGGCGACGGCCGCGCCGGCCATGCCGCCCAAGGTGGCCGTACCAAGCGCGACAAGGGTATGCGGCCAGCTGATCGCGCCGGCGATCAGGAAGGTCAGTGCGGCGATGGTGTAATTGACGGCCGAGGTCAGGTTTTTCAGCGCATTGAGTTCCTGCATGTCCTCGTAGCCCTGGATGGACAGGGCTGCCAGGGTCAGGATGCCCATGCCGGCGCCGAAGAAGCCGCCGTAGATGGCGACGATGAGCTGGAACAACGCACCGCCGATGCCGCCGCCCGGCTCACCGCCCGATTGCAGGCCGAAACGCCGCTTGCCCCACGCCACGAGCTTGCCGACCTGGGCACTGAAGGCGAACAGGCTGGTGGCGACGAGCAGCAACCAGGGAATCAGCTTCGAAAAGGCAGCGTTGGAGGTCGCCAGCAGCAACAAGCCACCGGACAGGCCGCCGACGACGGAAACACCGATCAGCAGCATGGCCCAGCGTCCGTGGCGCATCGCCTCCTTGCGGTAAGCCCAGGCGCTGGACAGGCTGGCCGGCCACAGCGCGACAGTATTGCTGGCGTTGGCCGTCACCGGGGGCACCCCTGCCGCGAGCATGGCGGGGAAGGAAAAGAAGGTTCCACCGCCAGCGATGGCGTTCATGCCACCAGCCAGGAAGGCGCCAAGGGCGACGAGCAGAGCTTCATTCAGCGTCATGTTGTATCGATCTTTGCAAGAGTGGGTGTCGGCAGATTCTGTCCGGTTCGCCATCCGGGCGACAGTATGATTTTCCCGTAGGCCAAGCGGCCGGCAAGCGTGCGATCAACCCGCCGCCGAGGTTTGGCCAGCCGAGCAGGCGGCCAGTTCCCGATTGACGCCGTGCCAGCCGAGGCGGAACAAGGGCAGCAGATAGACCACGACGAAACCGCCCAGCCCCCACAGACAGGCGACGATGCGCCAGGGCAGCGAGCCGGGGTAGCCCTGGCCATCGAAGGGCAGCGTGGCAACGGCGAGCACCGAGATGGCGACCAGGAACCAGTGGGCACGAACACCGGTGCCCCAGCGGAAACGGCGGCTCAGGCGCAGCCCCAGCCAGCTGCCGGCCAGGCCGATCATGGCGCCGGCCAGCACATCGACCGGCCAGTGGGCACCGACGGCGATGCGCGAGAAGCCGGCCAGGATGGCGATGAGCACAATCGGTGCGGCACGCCAGCCGAGCAAGGCCAGCCACGGCACGACGAACGAGAAAGCGGAGACGGTGTGGCCCGACGGGAAGCTGTGCGCCGTCAGCTTGGCGCCGATGATGGTGATCTGTGCCGCATCGAGCACCGCCGCCGGACGCGGCAGCGGCACGGCCGTCTTGAAGCCACGACTGATCGCACCGGCGAGCAGCGCACCGAGGAACAGCGCCCAGAACACCCGCGGATAGCGCAGGCAGAAAGGCAACATCAGCGCCAGTTGCACCCGGGCATCGCCCAGCGTGGTCAGCGACTCCCACACAATCGGCGGCAGAACGCTGCTGCCCGCCTGCAGCGGAATGAATCCGCCCTGCCAGTTGCCGCTCAGCCAGATGCCGAACAGGGCACAGGCGAGGGCCAGGCAGGAAATCCAGACCACGGCATCGAACCAGGGATGCCGCTCGAACAGCCCGCCATCCCTCATCGTGCCGCCTCGCGCTCGACGCGGGCCAGGGTCACGAAGCTCTTTTGGTAGATGTCATGCAGATTCAGGCCGGACGCCAGCAGGGCCTGCACTTCATGCCGGCGATCCGTGCGGGTGAGCACCAGTTCGCCTTCGACCGGCACGCGGGTTGGCGTTGCCGCCTGCCGGTAGACGCTGAAGCTGGGCATGATGATGCGCCAGGCGACGACGGTGCCGCCCGCCTCCCGAGCCACCCGGGCCGCCTCGCGGATTGGCCCCTGGGTAACGCCGATGACGCGCGGCGCGATCACGGTCGAGACGATCAGCGCCTGCAGCACCCCGGCCAGCACCACGCCTTGCCAAACGGGCAGGCTGCGCCACAAGGCCAGGGCAACCACGGCGACCGCCAGCAGCGGCAGCAACCAGCGTGCTTCGTCCGCGAAAGCCGTCACCAAGCCATCGAGCAGCGTTTTCTCGAAAGGCTTGCCGGCCTTGCCGGCGGCGAAGACGAGGATTTCCGGCAGGGCCGCCAGCACCAACGCAAAGAGGATCAACGGCAGGTATGCCAGCCAGCGCCGCTCGACATCCGGCCGGTATTTGGCGAGCAGGATGAAGACCGGCGTGCAGCCGTAGAGCAGGTAATGCGGCAACTGGGTGCCGGACGACGAAAAGAAGGCGAAAACGACGACGAACCACAGCACCAGGAAGCGCTCCAGCAGGCCTTCGCCGCGCACCGTGCCAAACGGCGCCCCGCGCAGTTGCCGAGCAACCCGGCCGACGATGGCCAGCAACCACCCGAAGAAGGGCATCAGCACGAAAGGCGCCACGACAAGGTAGTAGTACCACTTGCCACCGTGCCCCTCGAAGGTGTTCGAGTAGCGATTGACGTTGTGCTTGAGGTAGAAGCCGCGGAAGAAGGCGTCGCCCTGGTCGAGGAAAACCGCCACATGCCAGGGCACGACAATGGCCAGGAAGACCAGCCAGCCCGGCCAGAAGAAAATGGCCTTCAGCCACGCCCGCCAGGCGCCGGCCGAGACGAAGAACAGGCCGCTGACGACGAGCGGGAAGAAGACGGCGACCGGCCCCTTGGTCAGGAAACCGAGGCCGAGCATGGCGTAGGTGTAGAACAGCAGGCGGCGGGTCGGCTTGCCGTCGCGCTCGGCACAGAAATAATCGTAGATGCCGAACATCGACAAGGCGATGAACAGGTTGAGCAGCGCATCGGAAATCGCCGCCTTGGCGATAAAGCCGACGGCCAGCGACAACCCCATGACCAGCGCCGCGACCTGCGCCGTGCGGCGATCGGCATGGCGTTGGCAAAAGCGGTAAAGCGCCAGCATCCACAGTACGGCGAAGACGATGGACGGCAGGCGGAAGCCGATTTCGCTGACGCCGAGCAGGCTGACCGATGCCGCCTGGGCCCAGTAGATCAGGATCGGCTTGTCGTGGCGCGGCGCATCGTTGAGGGTCGGCGACACCAGGTTGCCGCGCGCCATCATCTCGCGCGTCGCTTCCGAAAAGGCGCCCTCATCCACGTCGGTGAGCGGCAGGCTGCCGGCATTGAGGACAAAGGCAATCACCACAACCAGCAGCAGGCTGATGGGCGACAGCAGGAAACGCTCGATGGCGGCAGGCAGGCGACGGGCAGACATGGCCGGCATTATAAGGCAGCCAACCGAACGGCCCGACGCTGCTTGACGTTGCCAGGCACGGCGCCTAAATTCGCCGGTTTCCGCCCTCCGCACCGCAAGGATTCCCCATGAAAATCGGCACCCCGCTCTCACCTTCCGCCCTGCGCGTCATGCTGCTCGGCGCCGGCGAACTCGGCAAGGAAGTGATCATCGCCCTGCAGCGCCTGGGGGTCGAAGTGATCGCCGTCGACCGCTACGAGAATGCACCCGGCCACCAGGTCGCCCACCGCGCCCACGTCATTTCGATGACCGACGGTGCCGCGCTGCGCCGTCTGGTCGAGCAGGAAAAGCCGCACCTGATCGTGCCGGAAATCGAGGCTATCGCCACCGACACACTGGTCGACATCGAAGCTGCCGGGCTGGCCGAGGTCATCCCCACAGCCCGGGCTGCCAAGCTGACCATGAACCGCGAAGGCATCCGCCGCCTGGCTGCCGAGGAACTCGGCCTGCCCACCTCGCCCTACCAATTCGCCGATTCGCTGGCCGAATTGCAGGCCGCCATCGACAACGGCATCGGCTACCCCAGCATCGTCAAGCCAACCATGTCGTCATCCGGCAAGGGCCAATCGCTGCTGCGCGGCCCGGATGACGTGGCAAAAGCCTGGGATTACGCGGCAAGCGGCGGCCGGGTGAACCAGGGCCGGGTCATCGTCGAAGGCTTCATCGACTTCGATTACGAAATCACCCTGCTCACCGTCCGCGCCCGCAACGCGGCCGGCGAGGTGGCGACGCACTTCTGCGAGCCGATCGGCCATGTGCAGGTCTCCGGCGATTACGTCGAATCCTGGCAGCCGCAGGCGATGACGCCGGCTGCGCTCAAACGGGCGCAGGAGATCGCTGCCGCGGTGACCGGCAACCTCGGCGGCCGCGGCCTGTTCGGCGTTGAGTTGTTCGTCAAGGGCGACATGGTGTGGTTCTCGGAGGTCAGCCCGCGGCCGCACGACACCGGGCTGGTCACGCTGTGCTCGCAACGCTTCTCCGAATTCGAACTGCACGCCCGCGCCATCCTCGGCCTGCCGGTCGACACCGCGCTGCGCGAACCGGGCGCCTCGGCGGTCATCTACGGCGGCATGGAAGAAAAAGGCATCGCCTTCGAAGGCCTGGCCGAAGCGCTGGCCGTGCCGCGCGCCGACCTGCGCCTGTTCGGCAAGCCGGAATCCTTCACCAAGCGCCGCATGGGCGTCGCCGTGGCCAATGGCGACAATACCGATCAGGCGCGCCAGCGCGCCAAGCTGGCCGCCGGCAAGGTCAGGCCGGTCAAGGTGTAAGCCCGGAGCGGCTCAGTTGCCGCACACGCGCTCGATCTGGCGGACTTTTTCCGCGATCTCTTCGTTGCTGTCCAGGTAGCGCTGGCTGATGGCGAAGAATTCATCCTGCAGCGCAATGAAGGCATCGACGATGTCCGGGGCGCAATGCTGGCCCCGGCCGTCGATGATCATCTGCACTACCTTGTCGTGCGGGAACGGGTTCTTGTAGGGGCGACGGCTGATCAGCGCGTCGTAAACATCGGCCACCGCCATGATCCGGGCCGAAACCGGGATGGCGTCGCCGGCCAGAATGGTCATTTCCTGCGGGTTATAAATCGAGGCCCGCATACAATCCCTTCGCTAAGCGACACCAAGCCTGCAGTCTAGGCAGATTTCACCCGTTTGGGCAGCAAAAACTAGCGAATGCTGCGCACACCTTCAGCCGTACCGAGCAGCAACAGGTTGGCCGGGCGCACGGCAAACAGACCATTGGTGACAACGCCGGTAATCTGGTTGATTTGCGCTTCCAGCCCCTTCGGGTCGGTGATGGCCAGGCCATGCACGTCCAGGATGACGTTGCCGTTGTCGGTGACGAAGCCGGTGCGCTCCTTCGGGGTACCGCCCAGCTTGGCCAGTTCGCGGGCAACGTAGGCCTTGGCCATCGGAATGACCTCGACCGGCAGCGGGAACTTGCCCATCACCTCGACCAGCTTGGAGGCATCGCAGATGCAGACGAATTCGCGCGCCACGGCGGCGACGATCTTCTCGCGCGTCAGCGCCCCGCCACCGCCCTTGATCATGTTCAGGCCACCGTCGATTTCGTCGGCGCCATCGACATAGACCGGGATGTCGGTCACGTCGTTGAGATCGAAGACCTTGATGCCATGCCCTTCCAGACGCTTGCGGGTGGCTTCCGAACTGGCCACGGCCCCCTGGTATTTGTCCTTGATCGCCGCCAGCGCGTCGATGAAGAAATTGGCCGTCGAGCCGGTGCCGACGCCGATGATGCTGCCGGCCGGTGCGGTTTGCGCTACGTAGTCGGCGGCGGCCTGGGCGACGGCCTGTTTGAGTTCGTCCTGGGTCATGCGCTTGCTCCTGAAGAATTTGGCCGCATTTTACCCCGCCCCCGGGGCGGCCAAATGGTCATAAAAGTTTAACTTTCCGCTCCGGCCAAATCGCTAAACTAACCATACCGTTTTCCAGCGAAAGTCCCCCATGACCGATACGCCCAAGAAGCCTGCAGCAAAAGCCGACGCTACCACCAAGCCACCCCGCAAGCTGGTGCCGCGCACCGCTCCCCAGGCCACCGCGACCCCGGCGACGGTAGGCGATGCCCCAGCCACGCCCCCCGCTGCCGCGGCGCCTGCTCCCACCACCAAGCCGCGCGCCCCGCGCAAGCCAAGCGAAGTCGAGCAGACTGTCGCCAAGCACCAGAAAGTCCTGGCCGACGCGCTGGCCAAGGCACAGGCGATCAAGTATGACCAGCCGCGGGTGATGAAACCCGAAGCGGCCAAGGACAAGAAAGAGGCCAAGGCGGCCAAGCCGCCCAAAGCCAGGAAAGTGAAGCTGGTGCGCGACAGCTATGCCATGCCGGAAACGGAATATGCCCGCATCGGCGAACTGAAACAGCGCCTGGCCGCCCTGGGCACCCCGGCCAAGAAAAGCGAACTGCTGCGGGGCGGGATTGCCGCGCTGGCCGCCCTCAACGACGCAGAACTGAAAGCCGTGATGGGCCGCGTCACACGCATCAAGACCGGACGCCCCAGCAAATAGGCCGCTGCCTCCTTGCCAGTTCGGCCGTTTGTTACAGCCTGTCATGTGGCTGTAACAAACGCCGGGTAACCTGCCTGGGTCTCAAAACCCAACGTGCAGGAGTACCCTAATGTTCAAGCAATCCAAGCTGCTCTCCGCCCTGGCCGTCGCCGGTATCGCCCTGTTCGGCGCCCAGGCTGCCCACGCCCAGGTCATCAAGATCGACGGCTCCTCGACCGTTTATCCGATCACCGAAGCAGTAGCCGAAGAATTCCAGAAAGCCAAGAAGAACGTCGTCAAGGTCACGGTCGGCATTTCCGGCACCGGCGGCGGCTTCAAGAAATTCTGCCGCGACGAGACCGACATCTCCAACGCCTCGCGCCCGATCACGGCCAAGGAAATGGAAGACTGCAAGGCCGCCGGCGTGCAGTACATCGAAATGCCGGTCGCCTTCGACGCGCTGACCGTCGTCATCAACCCGAAGAACACCTTCCTCAAGCAGGCCACCGTCGCCGAGCTGAAGACCATGTGGGAGCCGGCCGCCCAGGGCAAGATCACCAAGTGGAACCAGATCAACCCGGCCTGGCCCGATGCCCCGATCAAGCTGTTCGGCGCCGGTGCCGACTCGGGTACCTTCGAATACTTCACCGAAGCCACCGTCGGCAAGGCCAAGTCCTCACGCGGCGACTACACCGCCTCGGAAGACGACAATGTGCTGGTGCAGGGCGTCTCGCGCGACGTCAATGCCATCGGCTACTTCGGCTACGCCTACTACGCCGAGAACAAGGCCCGCCTGAAGGCCCTGCCGATCGTCAATCCGAAGACCAACGTCGCCGTCGAGCCGTCCGAGGAATCGGTCATCAAGGCGACCTACCAGCCGCTGTCCCGCCCGATCTTCATCTACGTCAAGGCCAAGTCGCTGGACAAGCCGGAAGTCAAGGAATTCGTCGAGTTCTACATGAAGCACGGCGCCGCCCTGACCAAGGAAGTGAAGTACGTGCCGCTGCCGGCCAACGCCTACACCGGCAACATCGAACACATGAACAAGAAGAAGTACGGCACCGTGTTCGGCGGCAAGAACGAAATCGGCATCACCATCGAAGAACTGATGAAGCGCGAAGCGAAGAACTGATCCCGCCTTTGTCACAAAAAGCCCGGCCCCGGACGGGTCGGGCTTTTATCATAGGGAATTCCCCGCGTGAATTCACACACCATGTCTGCAAACAACGCCTCCGACCTGCCCACGGTCAGCGACCGCCTGGCCAAGAACGCCATGCGCCACGCCAGCGAGCGCATCATCGAGATGCTGCTTTTCGCGGCGGCCGCCGTTTCCGTCCTGACCACGGTCGGCATCGTCTATGTCCTCGTTAGCGAGTCCATCCATTTCTTCCAGAACGTCAGCATCGTCGACTTTCTGACCGACACCCAGTGGACGCCACTGTTCGACGACGCCCACTTCGGCATCATGGTGCTGGTTTCCGGCACCGCCGTTTCCTCGCTGGTGGCGCTGGCCGTTGCCATTCCGATGGGTACCGTGATCGCCATCTACCTGTCCGAGTTCGCCAAACCGAAGGTACGCGAGGTGGCCAAGCCCATACTCGAACTGCTCGGCGGCATCCCGACCATCGTCTTCGGCTACTTCGCGCTGCTCATGGTCACCCCGCTGCTGCAGAAATTCTTCCCTGAACTACCGGGCTTTTCGCTGCTCTCGGCCGGCCTGGTCATGGGCATTATGATCGTGCCCTACATCGCCTCGCTGTCCGAGGATGCCATGCGCGCCGTGCCGATGTCGCTGCGCGAAGGCTCCTACGCCATGGGCGGCACCAAGCTGCACACCGCCATTCACGTCGTCATCCCCGCCGCCTTCTCGGGCCTGGCTGCCTCGTACATCCTGGCCATCTCGCGTGCCGTGGGCGAAACGATGATCCTCGCCGTCGCTGCCGGCATGCAGCCGAACCTGACCTGGA